>NZ_JAPDBM010000003.1:0-126738 GCF_027705265.1 Aeromonas sp. QDB11
AAAATCGTACTTGGCGCCGCTCAACTGATCGATACTTGATCAACTAGCGCAAAGAATGATCATGCGTCGGCCCTGGTACAACGTTCAGGCTCTCCCTTTCCATCATCCGTGAGGATGACCTCCTTGCCCGGAGCACCACCTATAATCCTGATCCGCCCATCATCCCCACCATGAATAACCAGATCATCAGCGACCTTATTTTGCACCTCAACGTAACGCTGAATAACTTCCTGATTGTTGCTATCCAGCACATATTTGAATGATGTACCGTAATGCATATCAATCATATACTGACGCATGGCACCGATTGATTGAATCGTACATTGCTGGAAGTCCTGAACCTGAGGCAGGAAAGAAGTGAAATAGAGCTTTCCTTGCAACACCAAACCAGCCCCCATTGATTTTTCACCACTTTCATTGAGCCAGAATTTCCATCCCAACTTGCTGGTCAAAGCCTTGGTTGTATTTACGATCTGATCTTCATTCAAACCGATAAATGGATCGCTGGTCACATCGTAGAGATCGCTCAACGTGATACTTGATGGTACCGAAGGTTCTGATGTTGCGCCAAACAAGGTCGGATTGACATTGTAGTCACGTAACATCACATACACATTTTGGGTTATTGCTTCCGAAGAAGGACGATTGCGATCACCACTTCCTATCAACACGGCATCAAACGGGCGTTCACTGTAGAGATAATTTGTACCATCATATTTCCAACCTTTGTTGATGGTGCGTACCAATACAGGTTGAGTAAAGAAACGGCGATCATCTTCCAACTTTTTGGCTGTTCCACTCAAATGAGCATTCCCCAAACTGGCGAACTTGATGGCCGTCCACTTGGGTTTATCTGTTCCTTTCAAATCGATACGCCAGATCTGACCACCGGTATCGCCTGCGTAGATCCGATCTGTAAGACCATCCCCATCACTGTCCAGTACAGAGACCGAGCCTGGCATGCTGTAAACCATGCCTGCAACCTGCTTGTTCGTTGCACTAGTTGCATCCGGAGTGAAGCTGAACAACAGAGTACCAGCTTCAGCATCAACGATATAAATACCCAACCCTTCACTGTCTTCAACCCCTTGCCCCAAATAGCTCTTTGATTGGTCATACCCCCCAGAGAATATCAGAACAGGCTTATAGTTTTTTTTACCAGCGGTTTCTGTGTAATACCCGGGGATAAAAGCTACCTCAGGGATCGACCAGGTTTCACCGAGCCTGCCAAAGCCAGCACTATTTTTGTCCAACCGCCACATCAGCGAGGGAGAATCCGGATTGGATATATTCAAAGCATAATAGGCCTTGCCACCGCCCCGTAACCCGGTAAATAACCATACCTTATCACCTTGTGACGACTTGATATGACCATCTTTAACTTGCTCATTGACCAGCACGGTAGGTGATGAATCCACTCCATAGAGATGCACCGATGAATCCAGGTTCTCTCGCAACGCTTTCTGATTAGCGATAAATTGATAAGGCATGGCGGCCCAGCTTTCATCAACGGTGGTACCGCTGTCTTTGAACATATGCAAGAAGCCAGCATTGGTTCCCATCACGATTCGCAGGTCAGGTGTGCACGATGTCTGTCCTGTTAACTTTGTACAACCATAGTTGATCACTAATGGCCGAGAATGCAGAGGATCACCAAGAATATGCTCCCGAATATCCGTTTTGCTTCCATCCTGATTTTCATCAAAAGCATCCCCCCCCTTGACCCAATTAAGCAGATCATCCATGTTATCAGTGCTATTGAGGCTCATTACTGTGCGTAACTGAGTCGCCCCACCCGCCATACTTTCAAGGTTAGACTTGCTAAATGCGATTAATGCATTTGTGGTGCTTGTGGAAGGCGGAATCATATAAATATTACGATTAGTTTTCGCTGCCAACATCTCTTGTATCCCCCCCTCAGCAACCTTGTTGCCATCGCTGGTTGAGGACCAGAAGGTTATCGCAGCTTCAAGAATAGTCCCGTCGCTAGCGATCGCAGGCATACCACTTTGATCAACCACATATCCTTTTTCAGGGGCTAAAGCCAGCTTTTTCAGATTCCCTTTCCATCTCGGGCCAGCCCCCGGTTCAAACATGGCATAGTAAATATTATTCAGGCTACGAGTACGGTCAAAGTTATTGGTGGCAATTGCTGGCGAGACAAGTGAGGTGTTCATTTTTAAAATCGCTAATAATGAAGACTTCAACGCCTCGTTCAACTGAGTCGCATCGGTGGCAGGATAATATTTACCACCACCACGGCGAGCAGTCTCTGCCAATAATGTTCCAGCCCCCGTGATAGCCTCATCACCGAAACCTACGGTAAAGGTAGTGACCGTCTGCTTACCAGTCGCAGATGTATTTACATCATTATTCTTCATATATCCAGCCAAAGCAGCTAGATAACTCTGCTCTTTATTATAAGCTGAGCCATAACCAACGGTGCCGCTATAGCTTGGTTTATTAGGGTCAGTAGAACCATTCAACAATCCCTTAACCAAATTATCGGCAGCAGAATCATAGGTTGGAGCACCATCAGTCATATATATAACATAACCATTATTTGAGCATTTATCGTAAGGTGATTTATATTTACCAGTCGACACCTCAGCATTAGGATCTCGCTTTGGATTACGATTGGAATCATCATCACCAAAATACACGTCGCCACCACCAAAATAACGATATGCTTCATACATAGTCTCACATAAAGGCGTCCATGTATCTGAACTTAAACTATTAGCCTTATCAATGATATCTTGCGCACCAGTTTTTCCGCCACTCAATATAGCGTCATTCCCAATAATACTTCGAATAATACGACCACCATTCCTACCACTACTATCATTATAGTTAAATACGGCCAAGCCAAAATCAACAGCAGGGGTTGTCCGAACTAGCTCTCTCAGTGCCTGCTTGGCAACATTAAGTCTCGTAGTAGGTATTGTGTTGGGTGCATAATACCAACGCAGGTAATTTGCGGTGTATAGGGTAAGATTAAGGTCATTATTATTTGCTGGCGAAGTGGTTGCTGTGACAGACCAAGGCTTTGATACCACGGCAACTGTACCAGACGTATTTATTGGGTAGCCTGTAGTTGTCCCTGACACAGATTGATATGTGTTTGTAAACCCAGCATTGCTAACATTCTTTTCATTAAAGTCCTGTTTGCAATCCACCAGATTAATCGTATCTTGCATATATGAGTTTAATTGCAACCAACTTCCTTTCCTATTTGCATTACTTGTACCCGTAACAACATAGTTCCAAAAAATTGAAGTGAACGCGCCTGACGAATTCAAAGTTGCATCAGAGGTTGCGCATGCGTTTTTATTTTTCAGAAATCGCTTTGAATTGCTTGAGTTGAGCGTTTTTGGCGGTGTTCCTGTAGTGAAGTAGATATAATCATTACTTCCATCATCAGATGACAAAGCTGGATAAGTAAATTCCGGATCATATTCCTCTTTTGCCATCAAGGTAGTGTCAGCCATACTGCCAGAGTTATCGAATATAAAAAGCACTTTAGGCCGGAAGTCCCCCGCCTTTGCAAAATCGTAAATAAATAACTCGGTATCATCTGAATAACCAGTGCCCACAGCCAAAGATGTGCTGGATATTCCACTACACAACACCAGCAAGCTTGTTAGTACACAGTTCCTGATGTTCATATTCTGCCCCCTAATTGGCACTGAGCAAGGGTTGTTCTACCCCGGCAGTAAAGATCATTTGGCTATTCACTTTGCCATAAGCACTGGATGTGGTCGCTTCAGCATAACGACAGGCTGGTGTTACATTCTGGCTACTGGCTTCAAATTTACGTTTGCATACACTTTCGGTATTGATTGTCAGGGTGGTCGCAGGAGTGGTCGTACCGATTGCAGCTGAAGTGCCAATAGCCTGCGTTGCAATTTGTGTTGAGAGAGAAGTGTCACCCAATGCAGACTCTAGGGTACCTTCAACTTCGTGTTCTGCTCGTTGCAAACTGGCGCTAGAACTGGCCATTTTCAGACTCATACCGCTGGACTGCATGACGACTACGGCAATCAGCGTCAAAGGAACCAGAATGACCAGTGCGACTATCAATGCCACACCCTGATGTTTTTTAACCGTTCTCATGTTCCACCTCGGGTGGCAATTTGTTGATTGCGTAGCGCAATACTGCTCTCCAATAGCAGACGGCGATAACCATCACCGCCACCATTGACCGTAATATTACCGAGTTGATAGCTATTGTTATTCTTATAGCGACTTGATTCCCGATCGGATCTAATCAGTAAGAAGAGTCGGGCGCCCAATACTCGCCCTTCATTCCACCGCTGCGTTGTCATCTGATCCGTTGACATATATCGGTCGATACGTCCGTCAGGGATCAAGGAGTCGTCAACACCATACATCAGCACCATATGTTCAACCCCTTCAGCCATGGCGCCACCAATCAGAGAAGAACCACCATTGACGGTCAAATAGCGCTTGCGCAAAACAGGAATGCCATCTTCTTGCGACAGATAATAAATATAGTGCTGGTATTCCCAGACTTGGCTCTCATTATTAGCGCCAAATAGTGGTCGGGTTTCGCTCCCCTTGATGACTCTCGCTTCCTGACTATTGGCTGCCATATAAAAGCGGTTTGCATCCAATCCCTCTGATGCTGGTATAGGACGCCCCACCAATCGCTTGATGCTAATTACATCGCTATTTGCCACCCGATCAGCCGCGAGAATACAAGCAAACCCGGCAAGCCCTTTGCTGGCTGATACCCGACTGACCCATAGCCCTCTGATGGGACCAGCATTTGATGGCAAACTCCCCACAGAACGCTCATCCAGACAATCGCTACTGGCAGGAATAATACTGCCAGCACTGAGGGTCAGAGAGGATCCAACTTGTGTCGACTGGCCGGTATAAGCCCCAAAAAAGCCCGCCCATTTTATATCCTGGCTAATCAGCCGAATGGCTAATCGACCATTTTCCTGTAATTCGCTTTGATCAAATGCATCTTCAGAGCTTGAGCGAGACATAACAAAAACAGTGAATACCCCGGCCAAGAGGAATAGACCGAGCACCATGGCGACCAGCCACTCGACCAGAGTGAAACCGCGGGATTTCATAAGGTGGTCGTCAGAATAAACTGACGCCTCGCAAGATTGTTGACCGTTGACAATTGACACTCATTAATCAAGGTTGCTGCCGCACCGGCCGCCCCCCCATCGGATATATCTTGTTTGCCAGCCCAGAAGATCCCGACCGCCAGCACATTATTGGCTCGCCTCACCACACAACCGACCGGCGAGTTCAATGCGGAGGCCGCCCCCGTCACACTTGCTCCCAACAAGGCCTGCTGCCAATAGTGCAGGTCGGCATTACGTAAATCTGCCGCACTACACGCACTGATAGTGCCATCTGCTGCTGCGCATGTAGGTCGGGGTAAATTAGCGGCCAGATTAACCGTCACAGCGCCTGTAGCACTCCAGCTGTCACGATTTATCCGTACTCGTTCGACCATATCGTTAGCCAGCCAGCTGGCAATAGTGCGCTGGCGAGCTTCGTAACTGGCAAATTTGGAATGGGTTTGCAAAGCAACCAGACCGAGCAGCCCCAATGACAGGATCACTGCGGTGATCATTACTTCCAGCAGGCTGAATCCTCTCTGATGTGAAGGAGCATGAATGGCCATAGGCTATTCCCAGCAGCTATTGCTAGCTGTACCAGAGGCACTTTTGATGCCCATCTGATTAATGGAAAACACCGTGCAATCGGTATCCTTGGCCTGGGCAGTCGTCGCGCCAGCACTGGCTGACAAGGTGTAGGTGTTGCCTGATACGGCAATGGACAATTGATACAAACCGGTCTCAGACGCACTACTAATACCAAGTGCCGCAGCAGAAGATGCGTACTGATTGAAATCCATAAAATAGGTTTCTTGCCGATTGGCCGCATTCAACAACATGGCCTTGGCTTCGACACGGTGACTGCGCAGCACATATTGCTGATAAGAGGGGTAGGCGATGGTGCCGAGGATCGCCACGATGGCGACGACAATCATCAGCTCAATAAGAGAAAAGCCACGAGAGTATCCAATCATATCCCATCCTTGGTGACTGACTGCTTTATAAGTTTAACGCCGAGCCTGTCACTAGAACAAACTCGGCGTCATTATTAACACACTTTATTCTTAAGCCTTCCTGGCTGCACTCAAATTATTCTAAGTTCGGGAGGAACCTCAAAGACTACGTTCTCTTCACGGCCGGGATGCTCGGCGACTACCTTGCCACCCAGCTCGCGCAGGCGCGTGATGACGGATTGCACCAGCACCTCGGGTGCCGAAGCGCCGGCAGTCACGCCGATCGCCTTCACCCCTTCCAGCCAGCTTGCCTCAATCATCGACGCATCGTCGATAAGATAGGCGCTGGCGCCCACCTTCTCGGCCAGCTCGCGCAGACGGTTGGAGTTGGAGGAGTTGCGAGACCCCACCACCAGCATGACGTCCACCAACCCCGCCATCTCCCGCACCGCATCCTGACGGTTCTGGGTGGCGTAGCAGATATCGTCCTTGCGCGGCCCCTGGATCTTGGGAAAGTGCTTGCGCAACGCATCGATGACGTCAGAGGTCTCATCCACGCTCAGGGTGGTCTGGGTGACAAAGCAGAGGTCATCCGGATTCTTCACCTTGAGCTTGGCCACATCTTCCGGTGTCTCCACCAGATACATGCCGCCTTCGCGATTCTCATACTGCCCCATGGTCCCGATCACCTCGGGGTGACCGGCGTGCCCGATCAGCACAGCCTCGGAGCCCTTGCGGCTGGCGCGATGAACCTCCATGTGCACCTTGGTCACCAGCGGGCAGGTAGCATCGAACACCTTGAGGGCGCGGGATTTGGCCATCTCGCGCACCGTCTTGGCCACGCCATGGGCGGAGAAGATGACGATGCTGTCATCCGGCACCTCATCGAGCTCCTCGACGAAGACCGCCCCCGCCTCCTTCAGCTTGTTCACCACATAGCGGTTATGTACCACTTCGTGACGGACATAGATGGGGGCGCCAAACTTCTCCAGCGCGCTCTCGACAATGCTGATGGCGCGATCGACACCGGCACAAAAACCGCGAGGGTTAGCGAGCAGAATATCCATTAGTGCACCTTCTCCTCATCATCAACGCCCAGGATCTCCACCTCGAAGGTGACGGTATGACCGGCCAGCGGGTGGTTGAAATCGACCGTGACCGACATCCCGGCTACCGCCCGGATGATACCCGGCAGTTCGCTGCCGTTGGGCTGATCGAACAGGATGATGGTGCCGACTTTTGGCTCCACATCGGCGCCAAACTTGGCACGGTCGAGATGGTAGATGTTGTCGGGATTGGAGAGACCAAAGGCCTCTTCCGGCGCCAAAGTGAAGCTTTTGCTCTCCCCTTCGCACAGGCCCAGCAGGCACTGCTCGAAGGTGGGAGTCAGGCTGCCATCGCCCATCCGCAGGCGGGCCGGCTTGCCGTGCAGCGCCGTGCTGTCGGCAACCGAGCCATCTTCCAGCTTGATGGAGAAGTGGAACAACACGCTGCTGTTAGCGGTGATCTGCTGGCTCATGCCTGCTCCTTTTTCTCACCACGGAAACCGTCCAACACAATCATGGCGGCCCCGATAAAGATAAAGCTGTCGGCTAGGTTGAATGCCGGCCAGTGCGCACGCTGCCAGTAGAAGTCGAGGAAATCGACCACATGACCCAGCACCAGTCGATCAAAGACGTTGCCAAGGGCGCCGCCGATGATGAGTGAATAGGCGATACCGCTCCAACGCTGGGTCACCGACTGCTTGCGCAGCCAGTGGATCAGCAATCCACAAATGGCAAAGGCGAGCACTGCGAAGAACCAGCGCTGCCAGCCCCCCTGATCAGCCAAAAAGCTGAATGCGGCGCCCTTGTTGTAGACGTGAACCAGATTGAAGAAGGGGGTGATCTCCACCCCCGGGTAACCAAATGGCAGCAACTTGACCACGGCGAGCTTGCTCGCCTGGTCCAGTACAAAGGCCAGCACCGCCAGCCACAGCCAACGCAGGCCGCTTTTATGTTGAGTCATGTTCATCAGGCAAATTGACGCGTTTCGCCGTCACCCTCAACGTTGGTGACACAGCGACCACAGATCTCTTCGTGACCCGCGATGGTGCCCACGTCTTCCACATGGTGCCAGCAGCGGTCGCACTTGGCAGCAGCAGACTGGGCCACGCTCAGCCACAGGTCATCACGCTCGGTCGCCACAGAGCCTTCCGGCGCAGTGTCAGCCACCACCACCTTGGCCTTGGAGGTGAGCAGCACGAAGCGCAGCTCATCGGCCAGGGCGTTCAGGCGCGCAGCCAGCTCCGGCTTGGCGAACAGGGTCAGCTCAGCCTGCAGGGAGCCGCCGATACGCTTCTCGCCACGGGCCACTTCCAGCGCCTTGTTCACTTCACCACGCACGGTGAGGATCTCGGCCCAGAAATCGTCGTTGAGGGTTTCACCCGCTTCCAGACCGAACAGGCCGTCGTACCACTCTTCGGTGAAGACGAACTCGCCGCGCTCACCCGGCAGCAGTGCCCAGATTTCATCGGCGGTGAAGCTCATGATCGGCGCCATCCAGCGCACCATGGCCTCGGCGATGTGATAGAGCGCGGTCTGGCAGGAGCGACGGGCCAGGCTGTCAGCCTTGGCGGTGTACTGACGATCCTTGATGACATCCAGATAGAAAGAGCCCATCTCGATGGAGCAGAACTGCATCAGCTTCTGGGTCACGCCGTGGAAGTTGTACTCGTCGAACGCCGCCATGATCTCGGTCTGTACCGCTTTGGCACGACCGACAGCCCAGCGATCCACCACCACCATGTCGGCAGGAGCAACCATGTCGGTCGCCGGATTGAAGCCGTTCAGGTTGGCCAACAGGAAGCGGGCGGTGTTGCGAATACGACGATAAGCATCGGCGGAGCGCTTGAGGATCTCGTCGGAGACGGTCATCTCACCGGTGTAGTCAGTGCTCGCGACCCACAGACGCAGGATATCGGCGCCCAGCTTGTTCATTACGTCCTGCGGGCTGACCACGTTACCGATGGACTTGGACATCTTGCGACCCTGACCATCCACGGTGAAGCCGTGAGTCAGCACCTGGTTGTACGGGGCCTTGTCTTTCATCGCCACGCCGATCATCAGAGAGGACATGAACCAGCCGCGGTGCTGGTCAGAGCCTTCCAGATACATGTCGGCCGGGTTGCCATTGAACTCGGGACGGGCATCAACCACGGAGGAGTGGGTTGAACCGGAGTCGAACCAGACGTCCAGGGTGTCAGGCACCTTGTCGTACATGTCGGCATCGCTGCCCAGCAGCTCGGCCTTGTCCAGATCCCACCATGCCTGGATGCCGGACTGCTCGACCCGCTTGGCCACTTCGTGCATCAGGCGCACGGATTCCGGGTGCAGCGCCTGAGTCTCTTTGTGGACGAACAGGGAGATAGGCACACCCCAGGTACGCTGACGGGAGATACACCAGTCAGGACGGTTCTCGACCATCGCCTGAATACGGTTTTTACCCCAGGCCGGTACCCAGCCGCTCTGGCCGTGCTGTTTGATACCATCCTTCTCGATACGCTCGATCTCTTCCAGCGCACGCTGGCGCAGACCCTTCTGTTCCATGCTGATGAACCACTGCGGGGTGGCACGGAAGATTATCGGGGTCTTGTGACGCCAGCAGTGCGGGTAGGAGTGGTTGAACACCTTGTGATGCAGCAGGGCGCCACGCTCGGTCAGCACCTCGACCACGGAGGCGTTGGCCTTGAATACGTGCTGGCCGGCAAACAGTTCGGTATCCGGCAGGTAGACGCCGTTGCTGCCAACCGGGTTGGCCACTTCCAGACCGTACTTCTGACCGACCACAAAGTCTTCCTGACCGTGGCCAGGGGCGGTGTGGACGGCGCCGGTACCGGCATCCAGGGTGACGTGATCACCCAGCACCACCGGCACGTCGAAGCTGTAGAAGGGGTGGTTGAATCGCAGCAGCTCGAGTGCCGCGCCCTTGGCGTAGCCCAGATTGTGGAACTGCTCGATACCGGCACGATCCATCACGTCCTTGACCAGCTCGGCGGCCATGATCAGGCGCTCGGGGTTCTCGCCTTCCACCTGCACCAGCGCATAGTCGAGGTCGGCGTGCATGGCGATGCCACGGTTGGCTGGCAGGGTCCACGGGGTAGTGGTCCAGATCACCGCAGAGATCGGGCCCTTGCCGGTGTGGCCTTCGGCGCAATCAAACTTGGCGGCAACGGTTGCCTCATCGACGGCCTTGAAACGCACATCGATGGAGGGAGAGTTCTTGTCGTAGTACTCCACTTCGGCTTCAGCCAGCGCGGAGCCACAATCGGTACACCAGTGCACCGGCTTGGAGCCTTTGTGCAGGTGGCCGTTTTCAACGATCTTGGCCATGGAGCGGATGATGTTGGCTTCGGTGCCAAAATCCATGGTCAGGTAGGGATGTTCCCAGTCGCCCAGCACACCCAGACGGATGAAGTCGGTCTTCTGCGCTTCGATCTGGGTCTTGGCGTATTTGCGGCACTCGGCGCGGAATTCGGCAGCGGAAACCTTCTCGCCCGGCTTGCCAACCATGCCTTCAACTTTCAGTTCGATAGGCAGACCGTGGCAATCCCAACCCGGCACATAGGGGGAATCGAAACCGGAGAGGCCCTTGGACTTGATGATGATGTCTTTGAGGATCTTGTTGACCGAGTGACCGATGTGAATGTTGCCGTTCGCATAGGGGGGGCCATCATGCAGAATGAAAGAAGGCTTGCCCGCTTTGGCGCGGCGAATAGCGCCGTAGAGATCCTGATCGTACCAACGTTTCAGCATGTTGGGTTCGCGCTTGGCCAGATCGCCACGCATCGGAAACTCGGTTTCCGGAAGATTCAGGGTGTGTTTATAGTCGCTCATCAGTCCTGGGTTCCCTTCTTTTCTAAAAGAGTGCTGGGTAAATTGAATTGTGGCAGCCCGAACCAGGCTCGGGCCGCCAGGGCATCTCGTTCGATCTGCTCTTTCAAGGCAATGAAAGAGGCAAACTTCTGCTCTTCGCGCAGCTTGTGGCGAAGCAGCACCTTGACCTGCTGACCATATAGATCACCAGAAAAATCAAATAGATGTACTTCCAATCTAGCTTGTGTACCGCTCAAGGTCGGCCGTACACCCACATTGGCTACACCGGGGAAGGTCTTGCCGGAACATATCACTTCCACCGCAAACACGCCACCGACCGGGATCACCTGGCGCTTGAGGGCCAGATTGGCGGTGGGAAAACCTATGGTGCGCCCCAGCTTGTCGCCGTGGGCCACCCGTCCGCTGATGGTATAGGGACGGCCAAGCATCAGCTCCACTTCCGCCATCCGGCCCGCCTTAAGGGCCTCGCGCACCAGGGTGCTGCTGACCCGCTGCCGTTCGAGCTGGAAGCTCTGGGTACTGATCACCTCGAACCCGAAGCGATGGCCCGCCTCTTCCAGCAGGTGGAAGTCCCCTTCCCGCCCCTTGCCGAAGCGAAAATCGTCGCCAACCACCAGATAGCGAACCCCGAGCTTCTCCACCAGCAACTGCTCGATGAAGGTCGCAGCCGCTTGCTCGGCAAAGCGATGGCTGAAGCGCACGCAGAGCATGCGGTCGATCTGCAGCCCCCGAAGCGCTTCATACTTCTCCCGCAACCGGCTCAGCCGGGCGGGCGCCGCCGTGCCGGCAAAAAGCTCCAGCGGCTGCGGTTCGAACAGCATGACGCAGGCGGGCAATCCCAGCTGGGCCGCTTTCTCCTTGAGACGTGCCAATACCGCATGGTGACCCTGATGTACCCCATCAAAGTTGCCAATGGTCAATACACATCCCCGGTGACGGGGCTTGAGATTGTAAATGCCGCGAATAAGCTCCATCAGTGCCTTGTGCGTTGCTGCCATGGAAATCGGCGGATTATATATCAGGCAGCAGGCAGGGTCAGCCCTCATAGCCTGATTTCAACTATCCGGGCCCAATCCCGCACCCCGTGGCGCCATGAGGCACTCTCCCCATGGCGCCGCAAGGTCACGACGACTGCTGCCCCGATTTAAGGTGACGCGGCCGAATGCCCAGCAGCAGCAACACCACGGCATAGACCGCAGCCCCCAGCGACAGCAGCATGGTCAGCTGCAAACTGGCCTTGCCCATGCTCCATGCGCCCCACTGGGCCAGATCCGGCGACAGGTAGGCGAGCACGCCCCCCATCAGCACACTGGCGACCAGCAGTTTGAGGCAGAACACCCCGGTATGGCGGGAGGGGCGATAGACGCTCTGCTGGTACAACCCCTTGAACAACAATGCCGCATTCAGGGTACCCGAGCAGGCGGTCGAGAACGCCAGACCCACGTAACCGAGCGGATAGATGAAGAGGAGGTTGCAGACCATGTTGGCCGCCATCGACATCATCCCGATCCGCACCGGCGTCTTGGTATCCTGACGGGCGTAATAGCCGGGTGCCAGCACCTTGATCAGCATCAGAGAGAGCAGACCGGTGGTGGATGCCAGCAGGCTGGCGCTCGACATGGCCACTTCATGCAGGCCAAACTCGCCGCGCATAAACAGCACCCGCAAAATGGGTTCGCGCATGACCGCAATGCCGATCATGGCGGGCAGGCCGAGCAGCATTACCATCCGTACCCCCCAATCCATGGTACGGGAGAAATCGGCCGGATCGGCATCCACATGCTTTTTCGCCAGCGCAGGCAGGATCACGGTACTGATGGCCACCGCAAACAGGCCGAGGGGGAACTCCAGCAGGCGATCCGAGTAGTAGAGGTAGCTGATGGCACCGGTCGCCAGGAAGGAGGCGAGCATGGTGTTGACCAGCAGGTTGATCTGGCTGACCGAGACCCCGAACAGGGCCGGGATCATCAGGGTGCGGATCTTCACCACTCCCGGGTGATGCCATCCCCACTTGGGCCACACCAGCATGTTGATTTGGCGCAAAAAGGGGTACTGGAACAAAAACTGCACCAAACCGCCCAAAAAGACACCAATCGCCAGCGAGATCTCCGGTTTGTCCATCAGCGGCGCAATCCACCAGGCCGCGGCAATCATGGTGATGTTGAGAAACACCGGCGTGAACGACGAGACCGCAAAGCGGCCAAAGGTGTTGAGGATGGCCCCCGCCATGGCGGTAAAGGTGATGAACCAGAGGTAGGGGAAGGTGATTTTGAGCATCAGACTGGCGAGCTCGAACTTCTCGGCCGCAGGGCCGCCGTGCAACCAGTCCCAGAACCAGCCCCAGCCAAACAGTGCGGTCAGCACACCCGACCCCAGTACCCCGAGCAGGGTAACTACCGTCACTATGCCCCCCAGCGTCCCTGCCACCGCGGCCAGCAATTCACGCACTTCCCCCTCGTCGCCATTTTTCTTGTACTCCGTCATTACGGGAACAAAGGCCTGGTTGAAGGCACCTTCGGCGAACAGACGACGCAGAAAGTTGGGAATGCGATTGGCAAAGAAGAAGACGTCTGCGGCCACCCCGGCACCGAGCAGATTGGCGATGACCACATCGCGAACCAAGCCCATTACGCGGGATGCCAGCGTCATTCCGGACACTATCATGCCGGATTTGATCAATTTCTTACTCAAGACGAGGCCTCTGGAACTGTCAGAATGAAAAGAATGCTGCTAGAATCGGCCGACAGTTTAACCGTCTCCCTACTGACACACCACCGGGAGGCGGTGTTTATTTGCACAAATCATTTGACATTATGTGGTTGGAAGGGCATATTTCCGGGCCTTTTCAATACACTCGCTAAGACAGTTTTAGGAGTTTTACCTTGGCTAACATCAAATCTGCTAAGAAGCGCGCTCTTCAGTCAGAAAAACGCCGTCAGCACAACGCCAGCCGTCGTTCCATGACCCGTACCTACCTGAAGAAAGTCATCGCTGCTATCGCCTCTGGCGACAAAGCTGCCGCGACTGCCGCTTTCGCTGTTGCTCAGCCGATCATGGATCGTATGGCGACCAAAGGCCTGATCCACAAGAACAAAGCTGCTCGTCACAAGAGCCGCCTGTCTGCCCAGATCAAAGCTATGGCTTAATCAGCTTCTGCTGATCAAAGCTGAAAAAACCGGCCTTAGTGCCGGTTTTTTATTTATCTGCGCTGCAATAGAGTCGATGCAGCAAACTGATCATTTCACGCACCTCATGGCTGCGCAGCGAATAGTAGACCGTCTGGGCCTCTTTGCGCGTCGTCACCAGTTCATCCCGCCGCAACAGCGCCAGATGCTGTGACAAGGCCGACTGACTCAATCCCAATCGCTCGTTGAGCTCCCCCACCGACAGCTCCCGCTCCAGCAACTGGCACAGAATAAACAGCCGCCGTTCGTTGGCCAGCGCCTTGAGCAAGGCCACCGCTTTACTCGCATTGGCTTCCATCTCTTCAAGTTGCATCACATCTCTCCTCTGCCACTCATCGCCGATGATACGTGGTGACGGGTCGTTTTAAAACGACAGGGTGGCCGGCTGGATGGCGGAGAAGTTCTCCTGCCCGGAAAAGAGAAAGCTAAAATCGCTCTCGCAGACCCGCTTCACCGCCGGATGCTGGATCATCCGCTCGGCAAAGATGACGTAATACTCCTCCATCAGATCCTGGGTCTCCCCGATCAGCATCACCCCCTCCCCCTCGAGGATCTCCTCCCGATAAATGGTAGGAGCCATGAAGATGCCCTGATTGAAGAAGCCAAACGCCTTCATCAAGGCGGCATCATCGAACTCGCCAAGAATGCTGGGAGAAACCCCCTGCTGCTCGAACCACTGAGTCAGTTGACGCCCCATGGCGGTACGACGACCGGGGATCAGCAGCTTGCGCTCCTCCAGACAGGCGGGAAAGGGCTTTTCGGGCAGCGGCGCCTTGCAGAAGAAGCTGACGCCACAGCCGCCCAGCCGTTTGGAGAGCAGCCCCGCATGCTGGCTGGAGTCTACCGGACAGTCGGAGAGGATCATGTCGAGCTTGTGCTCGCTCAGCTGCTCCAGCAGTAGTTCGTGGGTCGACTCGAAGCAGCGCAGGTGGATGGAGCCATCATTCGGAATAACAGAAAGCAGCACGCGGCTGGCAAGGCGCTTGGAGAGGGCATCGGCGATGCCGACGTCGAACAGGATCTGGCTCTCCTTGCGATAGTTGACGATATCGAGCATCTCGTAGGAGAGGCTGAACATCTTGTCGGCATAACGAAATACCAGCTGGCCCAGCTCGGTTGCCTCGAGCGAGCGCCCCTTGCGCTTGAGCAGCTTGCCGCCGAGGCGCTGCTCCAGCAGCTTGATCTGGCCAGTGACCGTTTGCGGGGTCAAAAAAAGGGCTTCCGCTGCCTGGGTAACGGAGCCCTTCTTCTGAGTCATCCAAAAATAGTAAAGGTGGTTGTAGTTAAGGTGTGACATCCGATGGGGTTCCCGCGGTGCGCGGACTCCGGTAGCAGCTGAGTTCAACCGCCAGAATGTCATACATGTCGCTGACCGAGTCAACCTTGTTCGCGCCAAACTGCTCCATCAGGCTGGCCTTGAGGCGTACCTTTTCGGGCATCCGGTCAGCGCAATAACGCTTGTTGGAGTGTTTGACCCGCTCGCCAGCCCGGCTGCTCAGCGCCCGCTCGGAGAAGGTCTCGCCAAAGCGCGCCTTGGCCTGCTTGTCACCCAGCAGCAGGGCGCTATCGACCACTCCGTTCAGATAGGCGGAGCAGTTCGCCGAGGCGGCGTCCTGCTTGCAATCCTCCAGCCCGCCGGCCCATGCCGCGGGGCTCAGCAACAGCATCAACAACCCTGTATGTAGCTTCATAGTCCCTCCGTACTCTGTTCCCCTTCACCCTTGGGAAGGGCCATGCGCAAGGCCAGATAGCCGACTACCGCCGCCATGGTGGAGCCCACCAGGATCCCGAGGCGAGAGTAGCTGCCGTAATCCAGCCCACCGTGCTCGAAGGCGAGCGACGCGATAAACATCGACATGGTAAACCCGATGCCACAGAGGATGCTGACCGCAAAGATCTGCATGAAGTTGACCCCGGGCGGCAACTGGGCGATGCCCAGTTTGACCGACAGCCAGCTGATGGTGAACACCCCGAGCGGCTTGCCGATAAACAGCCCCAGCATGATCCCCATCGGCACCGGGCTCAGCAGGGAGGAGAGACCAATCCCCTCCAGCGATACCCCGGCGTTGGCAAAGGCAAACAGCGGCAGGATCAGATAGGCACTCCAGGGGTGCAACTTGTGCTCCAGATACTTGAGCGGCGAGGCGTAACGCTTGCCATTCAGCGGAACCATAAAGCCCACCACCACACCCGCCAGGGTCGCATGGACACCAGACTTGAGCACCGCCACCCAGAGCACCAGACCGACCAGCATGTAGAGGCTGATCCTGTCCTCACCACGGCGATTCATCCAGAGCAGGGTGAGGGTTGCCAGAATACCGATGGCCAGCGCCTCCAGCGACAACTGCTGGGTATAGAAGAGCGCGATGATGATGATGACACCGAGGTCATCCATGATGGCCAACGCCAGCAGGAATACTTTCAGGCTCACCGGCACCCGCTTGCCGAGCAGCGCCATCACCCCGAGGGCAAAGGCGATATCGGTCGCAGCCGGAATGGCCCAGCCAGCGCGCGCCACGTCGTCCGAATAGTTGAAAAAGGCGTAGATCAAGGCCGGCGCCAGCATGCCGCCCACCGCTGCAATGGCCGGGAAGGTCGCCTGAACCCGGGTCGAAAGCGCCCCTTCCAGCATTTCACGCTTCACTTCCAGACCAACCAGCAGGAAGAAGATCGCCATGAAGCCATCGTTGATCCAGAGCAGCAGCGGCTTGTTGATGTCGAGGGCCGCGATGCGCACCTGCACCGGCGTGTCGAGAAATGCCTGATACCCGCCAGCCAGCGCGGTATTGGCTAAAATCATTGCCAGCATGGCAGCCATGATCAGAATAATTCCGGAGGCGGCCTCCAGCTTCAGGAACTTTTTGATTACGTCACTCATGGTTAAATTTTCCACCGCATTGCTTTGATTTGAGTCTATATCCTGCAACAACCAATGGAAAATCGTTTCTTGCTGCTCAACACAACGAAAAAACCGAAGGCAAAATAGAACATACCTGCTATAAGCAGGTTTTGCCTCGTCTCAGGCTACCGTCTTCTTAATCAATGAAATGAATTTTCAATTATTTAGCTGCATAAAAAAGGCGCCCTGAGGCGCCTTGCTATCAGATGGCGACGGGCGCCTTGATACCGGGATGGGGGTCATAACCCTCGATCTCGAAATCCTCGAACTTGTAGTCGAAGATGGAGTCCGGCTTGCGCTTGATCACCAGGGTCGGCTGCGGGCGCGGCTCACGGGAGAGCTGCAGCGCAGTCTGCTCCATGTGGTTGGAGTAGAGGTGCACATCACCACCAGTCCAGACGAAGTCACCCACTTCCAGATCGCACTGCTGGGCCATCATATGGGTCAACAGGGCGTAGCTGGCGATGTTGAACGGCAGGCCGAGGAACACATCACAGCTGCGCTGGTAGAGCTGGCAGGAGAGCTTGCCGTCCGCCACATAGAACTGGAAGAAGGCGTGGCAGGGGGCCAGCGCCATCTTGTCCAGCTCGCCCACGTTCCAGGCGGAGACGATGATGCGGCGCGAATCCGGGTTGTGCTTGATGTCATCCACCGCTTTCTGGATCTGGTCGATGACAGACCCGTCGGCCGCAGGCCAGGAGCGCCACTGAGCACCGTAAACCGGCCCCAGATCGCCATTCTCATCGGCCCACTCATCCCAGATGCTGACGCCGTTTTCCTTCAGATAGGCGGTATTGGTATCACCATTGAGGAACCAGAGCAGCTCGTGAATGATGGAGCGCAGGTGGCACCTCTTGGTGGTCACCAGCGGGAAACCTTCCGCCAGGTTGAAGCGCATCTGATGGCCGAACAGGGAGACGGTACCGGTGCCGGTACGGTCTGACTTGACGGTGCCCTCATCGAGGATCTTCTGCATCAGGTCGAGATAAGCTCGCATTATTTCGCCTCCTTCACGGCATTACCGAACAACTGTGGACGCTTGTAGGCAACCCAAATCATCAGGGCTCCGGCGATAATCATCGGGGTGGAGAGGATCTGGCCCATGCTGATCTCCTGGAAATAGAGACCAAGCTGGCTGTCCGGCTGGCGCACAAACTCCACCAGGAAGCGGAACAGGCCGTAGAACAGCAGGAACATGCCGGAGATGGCGCCGCGCGGCGGGTTCTTGCGCCAGAACAGGTTGAGGATGATAAACAGTACTACCCCTTCCAAGGCGAACTGGTAGAGCTGGGAGGGGTGACGCGGCTCTGGACCGGCCTCCGGGAAGATGATGGCCCACGGCACATCGGTGACCCGGCCCCACAGTTCGCCGTTGAGGAAGTTGCCGATCCGGCCAACGCCGAGACCAAACGGAATGAGCGGTGCCACAAAGTCGGCCACGGTGAAGAAGTGGCGCTTGGTCTTGTGGGCAAACCAGATCATCGCGGTGATCACCCCGATCAACCCACCGTGGAACGACATACCGCCGGTCCAGATCTTGAACAGATAGGTGGGATCCGCGAGGAAGAGATCGAAGTTGTAGAACAGCACGTAACCGACACGGCCACCAAGGATCACCCCGAGGAAACCGTAGAACAGCAGATCCGACACCTCGTTGCGGGTCCAGCCGCTGTTCGGCGCATCGGCGCGACGGCCGGCAAGCCACATGGCAAACGCGAAACCGAACAGGTACATGAGACCATACCAGCGTACCGATAGTGGTCCCAAACTGAATGCTACGGGATCAATCTGCGAGAAAACCCAATATCCATCGTGCTGCATATGCGGCCCCAGTCAAAATAAAAGCCGCATTTTCCGATCATTCGTCAGCAGGGACAAGGCATGATTATCAATCACTCTGTTTCGATTTATGACCGGCTCGCAGCAAACCGCCCAAACCATGCTCCTCCAGATAGCGGGCAAACAGGCCGCGCAGTACATGGGGGTTGTCATGTTTGAGGCCATCGGCCATCAGTTCGGTCAACTCGCTCAGGGTGGATTGACGCAGCACGTACTTGATCCGGGCGATGTTGTGGGTGTTCATACTGAAGCGGCGATAGCCCATGGCAAGCAGCAGCAATACACCGACCGGATCACCGGCCAGCTCGCCACACACCGACACCGGCTTCTGGTAACGGTGGGAAGCATCAACCAGCTGTTGCAGGGCGCGGATCACCGCAGGATGGAAGGCATCATAGATGTTGGCGACCCGGGAATTGTTGCGATCTACCGCCAGCAGGTACTGGGTCAGGTCGTTACTGCCCACCGACCAGAAATCGATGAGCGGCGCCATCTCCGGCAAGATAAAGAGGGCTGAGGGCACCTCGATCATCACCCCGAGGCTGGGGTAGCGGATCACCGCATCGCGGCTCGCCGCCTCTTCCGACACTTCCCGCCATGCCTGATCCAGCAGACGACGGGAAGCTTTGATTTCGCTGACGCTGCTGATCATCGGCAGCATGATGGCCAGATTGTCCAGCCCTTCACTGGCCCTCAGCATCGCCTTGAGCTGCACCAGAAACAGTTCGGGGTGATCCAGGGTGATCCGGATCCCCCGCCAGCCAAGGAAGGGGTTTTCCTCGACGATGGGGAAATAGGGTAACGGCTTGTCGCCGCCCACATCCAGCGTCCGCATGCAGACCGGCCGGTTGCGGTAGGTCTCCAGAATGCCGCGATAGCGGGCAGTCTGTTCCCACTCGGAGGGGAAGCTCTCCTGCAGCATAAAGGGGATCTCGGTGCGATAGAGACCGACCCCGTCCGCCAGCTGATTGAGGGAGATCTCGGTATCGGCACTGAGACCGGCGTTGAGCAGCAGGGAGACCTTGGTGCCGTCCGCCGTCTCCGAAGGCTGGTTGTCGACGCTGCGCACCAGGGTATCGAGCGCCCGCTCTTCGCTCAGCAGCTGACGATACTCGGTCAGGATCACCTGATTGGGCTCGATGAAGAGATCACCACTATAGCCATCGACGACCAGCATGCGACCACCGATGTCACCAAGGGGCAGATCAACCCCCATGATGGCGGCCACCCCCATGGCGCGGGCCAGAATGGCCGCGTGGGAGTTGGTCCCCCCCTTGAGCGAGACCACCCCGGTCAGATACTCGCGGGGCACTTCCGCCAGAATGGTAGCAGTCACCTCGTCGGCAACCAGCACCACCGGCTCGCCGATGGAGATATGTTCCGGTTCATTCTGCACCAGTCGGCTGATCAGCCGCTGGGCAATATCCTTCACGTCAGTGGAGCGCTCCTGCAGGTAGGGATCCTTCATCCCCTTGAACTGCTCGATCAAGCGATCACTGATGAGCTTGACCGCAGATACCGCAGTCCAGTGCTCCTTGCTCACCTTGTTGCGAATGGGCTTGATGTAGCCGGGATCGCTGAGCAGATGGAGATAGATATCGAAGATCGCCACCGAATCCTGGCTGTAGCTCTCGCGAAAACGCAGCGCCAAACTCTCCAAGTCGTGACGCACCTCCTCCACGGCCAGCTCCAGCCGCGCCAGCTGGCTGGCATGGTCTTCATCCTTGCGCGGGGTAATGGACGAGAGCGCCTTGCGGGGCCGCCACACCCAGGCCTTGGCCATGGCGATGCCGCTGGCACCGGCAATACCGCGCAGCGGCTTGCTCCAGTCGGTCTTCTGCAACCACCCCTTGGCCTGCGCCTGGGCAATCCGCGCCGCCAGCTGGGCCGCCAGGGTGACCATGAAGGACTCTTCCCCCTCATCGAAGCGGCGACTCTCCTTCTGCTGCACCACAAGAATGCCGACCACCTGACGCTGATGCATGATGGGGGCCCCGAGGAAGGAGCGGAACGCCTCTTCGGCCACATCGGGCAGGAATTTGAAGCTGGGGTGTGCGGGGGCATCAGCCAGGTTGATCAACTCTTCCCGCTGACCGACCAGACCGACGATGCCCTGCTCGTAGGGCAGGGTCACCTTGCCGACCGCGGACGGGGCCAAGCCGTCGGTAGCCGCCAGGCGATAGCGGCGCACCTCGGGTTCCGAGACATAGACGGAGCAGCAGTCCACTGCCATGGCGTGCCGGGTCTGGCTCACCAATGCCTGCAAGGCCTGCTCGAGGGTATTGGCCTCGGCCATGCTCTCGACGATACGTCTCAGTTCCGTTAACAACTAATCTGTGCTCCTTAACGGGCGCGGTTGCGCCGCCCATCCTTCTTGTTGACCTGCACTGCCGGCACCGGCATCGCCAGCGGGGCAAACTCTTTCATGACCCTGCGGTAAACCTCCCGCTTGAACGAGACGACCTGACGCACCGGGTACCAGAAGCTGACCCAACGCCAGTCGTCAAATTCGGGATGGCCATGACAGCCGAACTGGATCCGCGATTCCCTGCCCGGACCAAGTTGTAACAGGAACCATTTTTGCTTTTGGCCAATACAGACCGGTGAACTGTCCCAGCGGACAAGACGTTTGGGTAAACGGTACTTTAGCCAGTTACGACTGGTGGCCATGATGGTCACATCTTCGGGCTTGAGGCCAATCTCCTCATACAGCTCTCGATACATGGCCTGCTCTGGCGTTTCACCATCATCAACCCCCCCCTGCGGAAACTGCCAGGAGTGCTGCCCATAGCGTTTAGCCCACAACACTTGTCCTTCACGGTTACAGATCACGATACCGACATTGGGACGAAATCCGTCGCCATCAATCACGTGATCACCTTATAAAGGCTGAATCTATAAGGAGATTGTTCCACATTCACTCCGTGGCAGCAAACAAGGAGTGAATCCCCTGTTTCATGAATAACTTTCAATTTCAAACATACTTATAAACAAATCCAAGGATCCGCACCCCCAAGTTGCCCACCCAGGCTGTGCATAAAGCTGTTAGCAAACGGGTATATACAGTACTTTTAAACTGTACGCAAAAAGCGTTCTCCCGCGCAACCCCGCAGGCGAAAAGACAAAAAAACATTACTATACATATAGTTGAATCAAAACGACTGGATCTAGATCCATGTCCATCAAAGAGCCAGATCCATGATCCAGATTGTGAACAACTTCAACTGCTCAAAGATCCACCGCGGCGAAATTATCCACAGGAGTGGCACAATATCTACCCCGTTTACCCGGTAAAAATGGGGTGGCATTCACAATTTTTTGTAACATATCAGCGACGCCACCCACTTTCATCCACTTATCCAAGATTTCTGTGGATAACTGTGTGTAACATCATGCACAAACCCTTGGACAACTATTTCGAGGTCAAACCAGGCCAGGATCCCGGCTCGACAAAACAGACAAAACCCTTTAAAATCATCACGATGAGCTGATAGCCCCCAAATTCTCTGCATTTGATCTTATCCACTCAGGATCGGTTATAAAAACAGCGATCCTTCTCGGGATCCTCCCCTGTTAGACTATGGCGAGCAAGATGGAGCCAACTATGCCAAGCAATCCCCAATCCGAGCAGGAGTTATTGAGCCGCGCCTATGCCATGGCTGGCTTCACCTTGGCGCAGCTGGCCGCCGAGGCTGGCGTCGCGGTGCCCAACGATCTGCGCCGTGACAAGGGGTGGGTCGGTCAGTTGATCGAGCTGCAACTGGGGGCCAGCGCAGGGAGCAAGCCGGAACAGGACTTCCCGGAGCTGGGGATCGAACTCAAGACGATCCCCGTGGATCCTCAGGGCAAACCGCTGGAAACCACCTTCGTCTGCGTCGCCCCGCTGATCGGCGTCAGCGGCCAGCGCTGGGAGGAGTCAAACGTGCGCAACAAGCTCTCCCGGGTACTCTGGATCCCGGTGGAAGGCAGTCGCGAGATCCCGGTTGGCGAGCGGCGGGTCGGTATGCCGCTGATGTGGAGCCCGAATGAAGAGGAAGATCGGCTACTGCGTCAGGACTGGGAGGAGCTGATGGACATGATTGTGCTGGGGGAAGTGGAGCAGATCAGCGCACGCCACGGCCAGGTGATGCAACTGCGGCCCAAGGCTGCCAACAACAAGGCGCTGACGCGGGCCATCGGTCGCGATGGTCAACCCATCATGACCCTGCCGCGCGGCTTCTATCTCAAGATCGACTTCACCCACAGCCTGCTGCAACGCTATTTTGCCTTGCCGACTTGATCTGCCTTATCAACATCTTTGTCATATGATGGTATAAAAATAGACAGGAGCCATTTTTAACTCACAGACAAGGAGGCGTCATGCCACTGATCAAACAGTTTTTAAAGTCCAAGCCCGAGGTCAAGGTGACCTTCGCCGTAGAGAAGGAGGCCGCCGCAGGCGCGGAGCAGGTGATGCTGATCGGCGAGTTCACCCAGTGGCAACCGGTCGAGCTGAAGCGCATGAAGAGCGGCGAGTTCAAAGCCACCCTCAATCTGCCAACCGATGGCCCGGGTTACTTCGAATATTGCTACCAGCTCATCACCCCGGCAGGGGAGACCCTCTACGAGAATGACTGGGCAGCAGATGACTATGTACCAGGCCCCTTCGGGCGAGACAACTCGGTAGTTCGGGTCATCCAGTAACGGCTCCCAGATAGCCAATAGACGGATACAAAAAAGGCTCGCCATTGGCGAGCCTTTTCACTACCTGTCGAGCTATTTGCCGACATACCGACACCAATTCGAATCGAATTAGTTGAGCTTCTCTTTGATACGAGCAGCTTTGCCGGACAGGTTGCGCAGGTAGTACAGTTTGGCGCGGCGAACATCACCACGACGCTTCAGTTCTACACTGTGGATCAGCGGAGAGTGAGTCTGGAATACACGCTCAACACCTTCGCCGTTGGAGATCTTGCGAACGGTGAAAGCAGAGTGCAGACCGCGGTTACGCTTGGCAATAACGATGCCTTCGAAAGCCTGCAGACGCTCTTTACCACCTTCTTTAACACGAACTTGAACACGTACAGTGTCGCCCTGGGCAAAAGCCGGGATGTCGGTACGCAGTTGCTCTTGTTCAAGCTGCTGAATAATCTTGCTCATTGTCTTTCCTTACCTAGGATAAACTGAAAACTCTACTTAACGCTGTCACGCACTTCGCGGACATACTCGGCAAGAAGTGATTCTTGCTCGTCAGTCAGAGCTAGGTTGTTAATAAGTTCCGGCCTTCTTTGCCAGGTTCGTCCGAGCGATTGCTTGAGACGCCAGCGTCGAATCACTTCGTGATTGCCGCTTGTCAGCGCCTCGGGCACCGCCAATCCATCCAACACCTCCGGCCGAGTATAGTGGGGATGATCCAGCAAGCCATCCGTAAAGGAGTCTTGCTCGGCACTGGCCTGATCGCCCAAAACCCCAGGGACCAGACGCGAAACCGCATCGATCAGGGTCATGGCAGGCAACTCGCCACCACTTAACACGTAATCCCCGATAGACCACTCTTCGTCGACTTCGGTTTGTATCACGCGTTCATCGATACCTTCGTATCGACCGGCTACCAGAATCAGTTTCTGATTCGTCGCCAACTCGGTTACGCCCGCTTGAGTCAGCTTGCGTCCCTGAGGAGAGAGATAGATGACTTTCGCCCCGTCTCCCGCCGCTTGCTTGGCTGCATGAATCGCGTCACGCAGCGGCTGAACCATCATTAACATGCCGGGCCCACCACCATAAGGACGATCATCGACCGTACGGTGTTTATCGTGGGTAAACTCCCGGGGGTTCCAGCACTCAATCTGCAGCAGGCCACTCTTGACGGCCCGACCCGTTACCCCGTGCTCGGTAATGGCTCGGAACATTTCAGGGAAGAGGCTAATGACCCCAATCCACATAAGAAACCTCCGGCACCCGTGTTAGCGCGGGAAACTAGAAACCAGGATCCCAATCAACTTCGATTGTTCGAGCAGTCAGATCAATATTCTTGATCACCTGCTCTTCCAGGAACGGAATCAACCGCTCCTTTGCACCAAAGGCATCTTTTACATTGGCCTCAACCACCAACACATCGTTGGAGCCGGTTTCCATCAATTCGGTCACCTTGCCCAGGTCGTATCCCTTGGTGGTCACCACGGAGCAACCAATCAGGTCACGCCAGTAGAACTCACCTTCAGGCAACGCAGGCAACAGATCGGCGGGTACGCCAATCTCGACATTGGTCAATGCCAGGGCATCCTCGCGCACATCGATACCATCGAGTTTGCAGATCAGACCCTTGTTGTGACGTTTCCAGGATGAAACCCGAATTTCACGCCACGCCCCGTTCTGATTAATCAGCCAGGGGTTGTAATCGAAAATCGCTTCGGCAACATCGGTGAAGGAGTTCACTTTAAGCCAGCCCTTGATGCCATAAACGGTACCCAGGGTGCCCAGAACTATAGGTTTTTCCACCTTAACTCCTTACCGTTTGGCTGATTAAGCAGCTTTTTTAGCGTCTTTGATCAGCTTGGCAACGCGGTCAGAAACAGCGGCACCAGTAGCAACCCAATGCTCGATACGAGCCAGGTCCAGGTTCAGCTTTTCAGCAGAACCAGCAGCAACCGGGTTGAAGAAACCAACGCGCTCGATGAAGCGACCGTCACGGGCGCAACGGCTGTCAGAAACTACTACCTGGTAAAACGGACGCTTTTTCGCGCCACCACGTTGTAAACGAATGGTTACCATATCGTCCTCATTAACATCTAATGAACAAGGCCCGCAAACACGCGGACCCTAGCTTAAAATAAGCCGCGTAATTCTACTTGGATTCGTAATAATTGCAACCAAGCCAGCCATTTTTTGCGCAGAACCGCAATGAAAAGGGGCCTGCCGCTGCAGACCCCCATCAACACGCAGGCCGGATCAGAACGGGCCGCGGCCGCCACCGAAACCGGGGGGCATCATGTTCTTCATCTGGCTCATCATCTTGCGCATGCCGCCCTTGCCGGACATTTTTTTCATCATGCGCTGCATCTCGGTGAACTGCTTGAGCAGCTTGTTCACGTCCTGCACCTGCATGCCGGAGCCTGCAGCGATACGGCGTTTGCGGGAACCCTTGATGAGATCGGGGTGGGCACGCTCCTTGGGCGTCATGGAGCTGATGATCGCCTCCATCCGTACAGTGAGCTTGTCATCCATCTGATCTTTCACGTTATCCGGCAAGCCGGACATGCCGGGCAACTTGTCGAGCATCCCCATCATGCCGCCCATGTTGCGCATCTGGGCCAGCTGCTCGCGGAAATCTTCCAGATCGAAGCCTTTACCACTCTTTACCTTGCTGGCCAGCTTGGCCGCTTTCTCTTTATCGACGTTGCGCTCAACCTCTTCGATAAGGGAGAGCACATCGCCCATACCGAGGATGCGGGAGGCGAGACGATCCGGGTGGAATGGCTCCAGCGCGTCAGTCTTCTCACCCATACCGATAAACTTGACCGGCTTGCCGGTGATGTGGCGCACCGACAGCGCGGCACCACCACGGGCGTCACCATCCGCCTTGGTGAGGATCACACCGGTGAGCGGCAACGCTTCGTTAAACGCCTTGGCGGTGTTGGCGGCATCCTGACCAGTCATGGCATCGACCACGAACAGGGTTTCGACCGGCTTGATGGTGGCGTGCAGATGCTGGATCTCGGCCATCATCTCGCTGTCGACGTGCAGACGACCGGCGGTATCGACGATCACCACGTCATAGAACTTCTTGCGCGCCTGATCGATGGCGGCGGTGGCGATGTCGACCGGCTTCTGGCTGGCGTCGCTCGGGAAGAAGTCGACCCCGATGTCGCTAGCCAGGGTCTCCAGCTGCTTGATCGCCGCAGGGCGATAGACGTCAGCACTGACCACCAGCACTTTCTTCTTGCTACGCTCTTTGAGCAGTTTGGCCAGTTTGCCGACCGTGGTGGTCTTACCGGCACCCTGCAGACCGGCCATCAGGATGATCGCAGGCGGCTGGGCAGCCAGGTTGAGCTGTTCGTTGGCCTCCCCCATCACGGTGACCAGTTCACCGTGCACAATCTTGATGAATGCCTGGCCCGGGCTCAGGGATTTGGCCACTTCCTGCCCGACTGCGCGCTCTTTGACGCGCGCCACGAAATCACGCACTACCGGCAGGGCGACATCCGCCTCGAGCAGCGCCATGCGGACTTCGCGCAGGGTTTCCTTGATGTTCTCTTCGGTCAGGCGACCACGGCCACTGACATTGCGCAAGGTGCGCGAGAGTCGTTCAGTCAAATTCTCAAACATGACGGATTCCGGTTCTTGGCGTAATAAATTGGGGGCATTATAACCCAGAGCGGGCGCGAGGACGATTATTCACCGCACCGCAGCAGCAGGGACCTTCTCCCTATATATGGGCAGATCGACCGTTGCACAACTGGCGAGCACTTCTCGTGCAAGGTATACTGCCCCTCTTACCCTCAAAAGCTTGTGCAACAACGACCTGGTTATGATCGTAATCTCTGTTCTGGCCCTGGCGTTTTATCTGCTGGCCATCATCGCCTCCCTGCATCTGTTACTGAGCGCCAAGCCGGTGGGACAGCGCTCCCTGTTTGCCTGTATCGGATTGGCCCTGATCGCCCATGCCAGCGCCCTTGGCTCAGAGGTATTGCAGAGTTCCGGCCAGAACCTGAGCATGCTCAACGTAGCCTCGCTGGTGAGTCTCATCATCAGTTGCTTCATGACCTGCGTCACCCGCCGCTTCAACGGCTGGATCCTGCTGCCGGTGGTCTACAGCTTCTCGGCCCTGCTGCTGGCAGCCAGTGCCCTGATCCCGGGTCGCTATATCACCCATCTGGAGGCCCATCCCCAGCTGTTGCTGCACATCGGCCTCGCGCTGATGGCCTACTCGGTATTGATGATCGCCTGTCTGTTTGCGCTGCAGCTCTCCTGTCTGGACAAGCAACTTAAGTCTAGAAAAATCAGTAATCTGCCAGCCATGCCACCACTGATGACGGTGGAGAAACGGCTGTTCCAGCTCATCTCTGCGGGGGTGCTGCTGCTGACCCTCTCCATCGCCTCCGGCCTCTTCTTCCTCGAAGACATGTTCGCCCAGGGCAAATCCCACAAGGCGGTGCTCTCCATTCTTGCCTGGTGTGTCTACGTGCTGTTGCTGTGGGGTCATCACACCTATGGCTGGCGCGGCCGCAAAGTCATCACGCTTAGTCTGATTGGCAGCGTCATCCTGACTCTTGCCTACTTTGGCAGCCGCTTCGTCAAAGAAGTGTTGTTGAGCTGACCCCTACTCTTTTCTTCACACCATCCAACAGGAGCCCTTTTTGGACAGCATCTCAACGAGCACATTACTGATTGTCCTCGTTATCTTGATCCTTCTATCCGCTTTTTTTTCCAGTTCCGAAACCGGTTTGATGTCCATCAACCGCTACAAGCTGCGGCATCTGGCACAGACCAAACACAAAGCCGCACGCCGCGTCGAGCAACTGCTCGCCCGCCCCGATCGCCTGCTGGGGCTGATCCTGATCGGCAACAATCTGGTCAATATCCTCGCCTCCGCCATCGCCACCATCGTCTGCATCCGGCTGTTTGGTGATCTCGGCGTCGCCATCGCCACCTTCGGCCTGACCCTGGTGGTGCTGGTGTTTGGTGAAGTGACCCCCAAGACCCTGGCCGCCATGTTCCCGGAGAAGATCGCCTATCCCGCCTCCTGGATCCTCAAGGGATTGATGGTACCGCTCTCGCCGCTGGTCTGGCTGATCAACGGTATCACCAGCGGCCTGCTCAAGATGCTGAAGATCAATCCCAACAAGGATGACTCCCTCAACACCGAGGAGCTGCGCACCATCGTCAACGAGGCAGGCAACCTGATCCCCAAGCGTCATCAGGAGATGCTGCTCAGCATCCTGGATCTCGACAAGATGCTGGTCGAGGACATCATGGTGCCGCGCAGCGATATCTACGCCATCGACATCAACGATGACTGGAAGAGCATCCAGCGTCAGCTGGCTCACTGCGCCCACACCAAAATCCTGCTCTATCGCGACAATATCGACGACGTTGTCGGCTTTTTACACGCGCGCGATGCCCTTAGACTGGTAGCTCGGGATCTGTTCAACAAATCGAGTCTGTTGCGGGAAGTGGACGAAATCTACTTCATTCCGGAAGGCACCCCGCTCAACGTGCAACTGGCCAAGTTCCAGCGCAACAAGGAGCGGATCGGCCTGATCGTCGATGAGTATGGCGATATTCAGGGGCTGATCACCCTGGACGACATTCTGGAAGAGATCGTGGGCGACTTCACCACCTCCATGACGCCAGCGCCGAGCGACGAGATCCACCCCCAGCCGGACGGCACGTTTCTGGTGGAAGGTTCGGCCAGTGTGCGCGAGCTGAACAAGGAGATGAACTGGCACCTGCCCATCGACGGCCCGCGCACCCTCAACGGTCTGATCCTCGAATATCTGGAGGAGATCCCCCAGCCCAACATCGGGATCCGACTGGCCGGTTATCCTATCGAAATCCTCGATGTGGAGAACAACATGGTGAAGATGGCGCGGATCATGCCGGCATCTTACCGAGCTGATACGGATTCACAACATTGAAAAAGGGCTGCCAGTGGCAGCCCTTTTCTATTGCTCATTTTCATTGTTCGTCTTCGTCATCCGGCTCCAGCACCAGGGTCGGGATCAACTCGCCGAAGACCCGTTGCAACTCGTCACGGTTGGCCAGCAGGTCTTGCAGCGTATAGCTGTCCATCACCGCCAAAAATGCATCCATCGCCTCTCGCAGCGCACTCTTGAGCAGGCAGACCGAGACGATATGGCAAACGGGCGAGCCGCAGTCGATCCCGTCCAGATTGCCTTCCAGCGCACGGATAACCTGCCCGATATTGATGGTGGCCGGATCGCAAGCCATGCGAATACCGCCATTCTTGCCCCGCTGGGATTGCAGATAGCCCAGCTTCACCAGCTGATTGACCACCTTCACCATGTGGTTGCGGGAAACGCCATACAGGGCCGATACCTTGGCAACGCTCGACAACTCCCCTTCCGGCAGGGTGGCAAGATAGAGCAGGGCTCTCAATCCGAAATCTGTATAACTGGTTAGTCTCATAAAACCTGATTAGCGCAATGCGAAAAGTGGAGTATTGATTCAAATCAAATAAACATCTAGGATGCCACTTATTAAATGACATTTTATATGTTCAATTAGAATGAGGCCCCTATGCTAGATCAAACCACCGTTGCCGTCATCAAAAGCACCATTCCGCTGCTCGAATCGGCAGGTCCGGCCCTTACCCAGCACTTCTATCAACGGATGTTCAGCCATAACCCGGAGCTGAAAGATATCTTCAATCTGGCCCATCAACGCAGCGGCGGCCAGCCGCTGGCCCTGTTCAATGCGGTCGCAGCTTACGCCAGGAATATCGACAATCTGGGGGCACTCGCCGGTGCGGTCGAGCGGATTGCGCACAAACATACCGGATTCCTGATCCAGCCGGAACAATATCACATTGTAGGTAGTAATCTCTTGGCCACGCTCAAAGAATTGGGTGGAAGTGCGGTCACCGACGAGGTGCTGGAGGCATGGGGCAAGGCGTATGGCGTGCTGGCCGACATCTTCATCGGCCGCGAGCGGGAGATCTATCAGGAAAAGGCCAATCAGGATGGCGGTTGGCAAGGTACCCGCAGCTTCATCATCAAGGAGAAGCGGGCCGAGAGCGCCATCATCACCTCCTTTCTGCTGGCGCCGGAAGATGGCAAGCCGGTATTGGACTTCAAACCGGGCCAATACCTCAGCATCAAGCTGGTTCACCCCGAGCTCGAATATCAGGAGATCCGCCAGTACTCCCTCTCCGATGCCCCCAACGGGCAGGATTACCGCATCAGCGTCAAACGCGAGCCGCAGGGTCAGGTCTCCAACCTGCTGCACGATCACCTGCAGGCGGGCGACAAGATCGAGGTGATGCCCCCCACTGGCGATTTCTACCTGAAAGCCGACAGCCAGACCCCGGTGGTACTGCTCTCCGCCGGTGTTGGCGTGACGCCGATGATGAGCATGCTCAACCAGCTGCTGACAAGCGGCCATCAGGCCGATATCACCTGGCTGCACGCCTGCGAACAGGGCGCAGTGCACGCCTTCCGGGAGGATATTCAGCAAAAATCCCGCCAGCATCCCAACTTGCTGAGCCGGGTCTGGTATCGGGAGCCGGAGGCCAGTGATGTGCCGGGCGAAGATTACGACCTTTCCGGCACCATGGATCTGACCGCAGTGAAGGAACGCATCACGCCAGAGGCTCACTATTACTTCTGTGGCCCCCTCGGCTTCATGCAGGAGATCAAGCGGCAGCTGCTGGCGGCGGGGGTGCCGGCCGATCAGCTCCATTATGAAGTTTTTGGCCCCCATCAAGATCTCTAAGGCGCGGACGGCCATATAACGGAGGAAGGTTCCGGCCTGTCATGGCACGGCGGCTGGAACCGGACCCACAGATGCAGATCTGTGGGTCATTTTGTTGGATCAGTGCATCGCCTTGGCGCGGGCCACCACGTTGGCCGGCATCCGGTTGCCAAGACGGCTGAGCAGACTCGCCGCCTTCTGGTGCAGCGCCTTGTCACCGATGACTGCGCCATGGAGCCAACGGTAGGCATCCTCATAATCGAGCGGACTGCCCATCCCCTGCAGCAGCATCTCGACCCACTCGATGCGGGCCCGCAGAAAACCGAGGCTGGCCGCCTCGCGCATCAGGGTCTCGGCTCGCACCAGATCCTTCTGCACCATAGTTCCTTTCCAGTAGTAGCGACCCAGCTGCTCCAGCGCCGGCGCCAACCCCTGATTGGCCGCCTCCCACATATATTGCACTCCGAGTTCGGCATTGGGCTTGGTACAGACGCCCCACGCCAGCATATCCCCCCAGAGGTACTGATAGGCCGGGATCTTCATCACCGAGGCACGCGCTTCGATATCCTGAGTCAGCTGACAGCGATCCTGCTTAACCTGAGTGAGATGACGCCCCTGCTCAATCCAGTTGAGCAGCTCGTCCTGACGATAGAGTGGCACCGCCTGCAACTCGCCAGCGGCCAGTGGCGCGGGAGGTGCAACCGCAGCAGCGGGTTCCACCGGTTGTGGCAGCGGTGCGGCTCCCTCGCCACTGCTGGCGACCGGTGTGGCCGGCTCGGCCGGGAGCAAGACGGGGGCAGCCTCAGAGGGCGCAGGCGTAGCAGCAGAGACAGGCGCCGTTGCCACCACAGCACTGCTTGCGGTCGGTGTCGAGGCAGTGACCGCTGGCGCATCGCTCGATACGGCAGCCGATACCGCCTCGGCGCCATAGAGGGGCGCGCTGAATGCACCGACAAGAACGAGAAGGGTAAGGGGTTTCATCATAAGGATCTCCTGCTGCACTCTGTTATCGGCACCAACCCCCATCCCCTTAGCCTGCCGGGCGGATCTCATCAATACAAAAGGGAGCCGAAGCTCCCTTGTTGGCACGGTTGACCCGCTTACTTGACGAAATCGACACCCAGCTGGATATCGGCTTTCAGGGTAGCCAGCATGCCTTCCATCGCTTCCTGCTCGAACGCGCTCAGCTTGCCGTAATCCAGTACGGTTTCGACGCCGTTCTTGCCCAGCAGTACCGGCTGCGCGAAGAAGGTGGCGTGCTCGCCGTTGCCTTCCACGTAGGCACACTCGATGACGTTGGCTTCGCCCTGCAGACCCTTGATGAGGGAGAGACCGAAGCGGCAAGCCGCCTGACCCATGGATAGGGTCGCAGAACCGCCACCGGCTTTGGCTTCCACCACTTCGGTACCGGCATTCTGGATGCGCTTGGTCATGGCAGCTACTTCTTCAGCAGTGAAGGAGGCTCCTTCAATCTGGGAGAGCAGCGGCAGAATGGTCACGCCACTGTGACCACCGATCACGTTGACGCGTACCTTGTCGATGTTCAGCCCTTTGGCGGCGGCCACGAAGGTCTCGGCGCGGATCACGTCCAGGGTGGTGACACCGAACAGACGACGCTTGTCATAGACACCGGCTTTCTTCAGCACTTCGGCGGCGATGGCCACAGTGGTGTTGACCGGGTTGGTGATGATGCCGATCAGTGCTTTCGGGCAAGTGGCCGCACACTTCTCGACCAGATTCTTGACGATACCGGCGTTGATGTTGAACAGGTCGGAGCGATCCATCCCCGGCTTGCGTGCCACACCGGCGGAGATCAGCACCACATCGGCCCCAACCAGCGCAGGAGTCGGATCTTCACCGCAGAAGCCCTTGATGGCGACGTCGGTAGGAATATGACTGAGGTCAACGGCCACACCCGGGGTGACCGGGGCGATGTCATACAGGCTCAGCTCGGAGCCAGCCGGCAGACGGTTTTTCAACAGCAGAGCGAGGGCTTGACCGATGCCACCAGCGGCACCCAGAACGGCAACTTTCATGATCAACTCCATGTTTAAGCGTAGGTTTAAGGTTGTTTCTTGTTGTGCGCCCAACCTTAATGGATCCCCCCATAAAAAACAATCTGATAACAGTTGCAGTCACGGGTTCTGTGAGCCACGAAACACGCGGGAGCAAAAATTGGAGGGAAATACAAAAAGTTGGAGGAGAAGCACAGTTTTTCTGCACTTCTCCTTACCATAAAGAGGTAGTTATGAAGGTTTCAGGATTGAAATGCCAACGCCCGTTTTTCACACCAGCGAAAACCAATTGTTAACAATCCGTTCATCGCCAGATAAAGCCCGCCAGCCACCCCGAACACCGCCAGGGTATCGTAGGTCTGGGCATTCAACCCCTGCGCCAGCCCCATGATGTCCATGATGGTGATGGTACTGGCGAGGGAACTCCCCTTGAGCACCAGGATCACCTCGTTGGAGTAGGCAGGCACCAGATGACGGGCCGCGTGGCGCACCTTCATCCAGAGGGTTTGCCCGGAGGAGAAACCCAGCGCCCGGCACGCTTCCACCTCACCGGCCGGGATGGCATCGAGCGCCCCCTTGAACAACCGGGTGGAGTAGGCCGCCGTGTTGAGACCCAGCGCCAGCACGGCGCAGAACCAGGGCTGCTTGAGCAGCGGCCAGAGCGGGCTGGCTTTCAGCCACTCGAACTGCCCCGGCCCGTAGTAAATCAGGAAGATCTGAATGAGTAGCGGCGTACCGGTAAAGATCAGCACCCACAACTGTACCAGCTGGGTCGCCACCGGCAGGCGCAACTCCAGCACCCAGGTCATCAGGGCCGCCAGAGCTATCCCCAGCAGCAGGCTGAACAGGGTCAGCTCCAGCGTGGTGACCAGACCGCCCAGCAAAGTGACGAGATACTCTTGCATCGGTTAGCCTCCGTAGCGGCGGGTGTAGCGGGCAGCGAGCCCGAGGCCGTACTCGCTCACCAGACTGATAGCCAGATAGATGAGGGCCGCAGCGGCATACCAGGTGAAGGGCTGATAGGTACTGGCCGAGGCCATCTGCGCCTGACGCATCATCTCGTTCACCCCGATCAGCGACACCAGCGCGGTATCTTTCAGCAATACCAGCCACTGGTTGCCGAGGCCCGGCAGGGCGTGACGCCACGCCTGCGGCAGCACGATACGAAAGAAGATGTGGCCCTTGCCAAGACCGAGCGCCATCGCCGCCAACCGCTGCCCGGCAGGCACCGCATTGAGCGCCGCCCGCAGGGTCTGGGTCGCATAGCTGGCAAACAGCAGGGAGAGCGCCAGCACGCCGCAGGCGAACGGGCTGAACTCCACATACTCGCCGGTGATGAGGAACAGCACCTGGGTCGAGCCGAAGTAGATGAACAGCACCACCAGCAACTCGGGCAGGCCACGGATCAGCGTGGTCAGGGTGGCCACCGGCCACACCAGCGCACGCTGCTTGCTGAGCTCGGCGGCACTGAACGCCAGTGCCAACACCATGCCCCCGACCAGTGATGCCAAGGCCAGCCCGAGGGTCATCCAGGCTGCATCCAACAACAGGCTCAACATGGCTTACTGCGCGAAGTATTTGTCGAAGATTTTCTGATAGGTGCCGTTGGCCTTGATCTCGGCCAGCCCCTTGTTCAGCTGGGTCAGCAGCTCCTGATTGCCCTTGGCGACCGCGATGCCAAAGCCGGTACCGAAGTACTTGGCATCGGTCACTGGCGCACCCACCACCGCATACTCCTTGTGCTGCTTCAGCCAATCGGCAGCAACGGCGGTATCGGCAAACACACCGTCGGTACGACCATTCATCATGTCGAGGAAGGCGCTCTGGTAGCTGGCGTACGGCACGGTCAGCAGGCCCTTGCTCACCCAGTTATCCACCAGATAGGACTGGTGAGAGGTACCGTTCTGCACGCCGACTGTCTTGTCTACCATCTCTTCCGGCCCCTTGAAGGCCCCTTTCTTGGCGACGAATACTGCCGAGTTCTCGTAGTAGATGTCAGAGAAATCGACCTGCGCGGAGCGCTCAGGGGTTACGTCCATGGCGGCAATGGCGGCATCATAGCGACGGAATTTGAGGCTGGGGATCAGGCTGTCAAAGGCCTGGTTGTGGAAGCTGCACTCCAGCTTGGCCTGCTCGCAGATGGCACGGGCCAGATCGATGTCAAAACCCTGAAACTCGTTCTTGTCATCCAGGTATTCGAACGGCGCGTAGGTGGCCTCGGTGGCGAACTTGATCTCTTTGGCCATGACGGAGGTACTCAACAGGCCCATGGCAGCAACCAACAACAGACTCTTTTTCATGACAGCTTCCTTATCGATTCAATATCAATGCATCAAGAATTCGGCAAACCGGCTGGTTTGCGGGGATTGGAAAATGGCAGCGGTGCCGGATTCGATGATCCGCCCCTTCTCCAGATAAATCACCTGGCTGGCCACCTTGCGGGCAAAGTCGACCTCGTGGGTCACCACCACCTGGGTAATGCCGGTCTGGCTCAGGTTGCGGATGATCTCGGCCACCTCCTTGGTGATCTCGGGATCGAGGGCAGCTGTCGGCTCGTCAAACAGCAGCACTTCCGGGTCCATCATCAGGGTACGGGCAATGGCCACCCGCTGCTGCTGACCGCCGGAGAGACGGGCAGGCCAGGCATCGCGCTTGTCGGCCAGTTGCAGCTGGGCCAGCAGGTAGGCCCCCTTCTCGATGGCGGCCTCCTTGCTCATGCCGAGCACCTTGACCGGCGCTTCAATCAGATTCTCCATCACAGTGAGATGTGGCCAGAGATTGTACTGCTGGAACACCATCCCCACCTTGCGACGCAGCAGTTGGGACTGGCGGTTGAATTCGGCAGCAGAGAGGGAGTTCGGGAAAGAAAATTCACTTTCGCCAATCCGCAGAACACCCGCATCCGGGGTATCCAGCAGGTTCATCATCCGTAGCAGGGAACTCTTACCAGCACCGCTCGGGCCCAGCAACACCAAGGTTTCACCGGGGGATGTCCGAAAGCTGACCTGTTGCAGAACCGGCACCTTGTGCCAGGACTTCTCGATACCTATTAATTCAATACCCATACAGCCAAATTGAATAAGTTTTCAAAATTTCATCCCGATTCTATCCCTAATAAAGGTTGATGCAAGCCATTTTTGAATCAATATGCAGAACAAGCGCCGCTTCCTTGCAAAAAACGGCATATGAATGCAAAATGGCCCCGCTGTTCGTATCTGCCGCCTGTATCGCACAGGCCGCCACACCTCCTCATTCGTGAGACCAAGATGAAACACAACGACAAGCAAGAAAAACTGGCCAAGGCCTTTAAAGCCTTGCTGAAAGAAGAGCGCTTTGGCTCCCAGGCAGAAATCGTCACCGCCCTGCAAGAGCTGGGCTTCGAGAACATCAACCAGTCCAAGGTATCGCGCATGCTGAGCCGCTTCGGCGCCGTTCGCACTCGCAATGCCAAGATGGAGATGGTCTACTGCCTGCCAGTGGAACTGGGCGTGCCCACCACCTCCAGCCCGCTCAAGAATCTGGTGCTGGACGTCGATCACAACGGCGCACTGGTGGTGATCCACACCAGCCCGGGAGCAGCCCAGCTGATCGCCCGCCTGCTCGACTCCCTCGGCAAGGCAGAGGGGATCCTCGGCACCATCGCCGGTGATGACACCATCTTCATCACCCCGACCAGCGACACCGATATCGAAGAACTCTACCTCTCCGCCCTCGAGCTGTTCGAACAGACGCCATAATGGCCGCTACCGCGTCATAGCGGTCAAGCCAGAACGAAAAATCCCGGCCAAGGCCGGGATTTTTGTTTTCTGCAGCTTCGTCAGGCGGGCTTATTTGCCCTGCGCCATCAGAAAACCCTCCGATGGGGCGAAGAAAGCGGCACCGGTCACCGCCTTGGTGAAGCGCAGCAGGTGGTCGAAGTGGCTACCCTCCCCCTTGTACATGCTGGCCAGCATGGCGTTGAAGTGCTGCGGAGTGCGGCAGCAGGAGATGAAGTAGAGCCCCTGCTCGGTCATGGTGCCCCAGGGCATGCTCTGGCGCAGGATCTCCATGGACTCCCCTTTCGGCGTCTTGAGGTTGACCCGCTTGATGTGGGCGGTCAGCGGTTTGGCGGCAGACTCATACTCGATGTTGTCGGGCTTGGTACGACCGATAATGTCTTCCTGCTCTTTCTGCGCCAGCTTCTCCCAGTCACTCATGGCGTGTACCCAGCGCTGAACGTGGATGTAGGAGCCACCGGCAAACTCGCCCTCGGCCAGCAGCGCCACTTCGGCACGGTGCTCATCCTGCGGGTTCTCGGTGCCGTCAACGAAACCGGTCAGGTCACGGAAATCCAGATTGCGGAAACCGCGCACCTCTTCGGCCAGCTCGACCAGTCCAGCCAGCAGCGCCATCACGCGGTGACCGGCGTGGTGCAGTACATCCACCCGATCGGCGCGCAGCTGAATAAAGAGATCAAACGGGGTGTTGGGCGCTTCCTGACCGTTGGCGGATTGCGCCATAAAGCTGCGGAACTGGGGCGGACGGGCGGCAGGGTAGAGACCATCCCAGGCATCGGCGCCAACGGCAACCAGACCGCTGAAACCGGCATCGGGGAAATCGGCGGCGACCGCCTGCCACAGGGCGGGCAGTTTGGCCAGACGGCCGACCAGTTCGGCGGCATCGCCGGTGCGATTGAACATCAGATAGAGGGCGTGCAGATTCGGCTCTGCGCAGATCCCGGCTTGGGCTTTCATATATCTCTCCCCTGAGTAGGCGTTAGCGTTACGGGCTATTTGCGTTGCGCGATTATAAACCAGAGTTGTTCCAGTTCTTTGATTTCACGACGATATCACGCGTTCAGGGCAAAGGGTCAAACAACACCAGTCCATGAGGGGCGACCTTGATCCGTGCCCGCATCCCTTCAAGGGGCTCGCCAATGCTCGCCTCCAGCTGCAGATCGCCACACTCGAACAGCACCCGGCAATGGTGGCCGAGGAACTGCTGCTCCACCACCTTGAGCTCGCCCTCTGCGGCGCTCTCCAGCAGCAGTTGCTGGGGTCTGAGCATCAGTTGCAACTGCTCGCCCATCGCCCGGCCGTGGGGTTCGCTGCCACAGATGACCCCGAGCGCCGTCTGCACACAGTGGCTATCCACCACCTCGGCGGCCAGATAGTTGACCCCGCCGAGAAACTCCGCCACGAAGCGGTTTTGCGGGCGGCGATAGAGCTGCTCCGGCTGACCCACCTGCTCGATGTGACCGGCGCGAAACAGCGCCAGCCGATCGGCGAAGGCGAACGCCTCCTCCTTGCTGTGGCTGACGAAGATGGCGCCGATCCCCTGCTGCTTGAGCAGGGCGCGGATCTCGAGGATCAGCTTCATCCGCACCTGGGTATCGATGTTGGAGAAGGGCTCATCCAGCAGCATCAGCCGCGGCTTGCAGACCAGCGCCCGGGCGATGGCCACCCGCTGCTGCTGACCGCCGGAGAGCTGGTGCGGATAGCGATCCCCGAGCCCCTGCAGATTGACCAGCGCCAGCGCCTCGTCCACCTGCTGCTGGCGGGCACTGCGATCGAGCCGGGTCAGACCGAAGCCGACGTTGTCGGCCACCGTCAGGTGGGGGAAGAGGGCGTAATCCTGAAAGATCATCCCGATATTGCGCGCCTCGGGCGGCACGCTGGCACCCGGCCCGTCGAGCAGAGTATCGCCGAGGCGAATAGTGCCATCAGCCAGCGGCAGTAGCCCGGCGATGGCCTTGAGCAGCGTGGTTTTGCCGCAGCCGCTCGCCCCCAACAAACAGACGATCTCGTTGTCTGCCACCGTCAGGGACAGCTGCTCCAGCACATTGCGACCGTTGTAACGGCAACTGACATTTTCAACCTGCAAACAGGACAAGGCTGACTTCCTCTCGTTTCTGGCGGTGCGCACCCTTTCGGATCAGCACACCGCATGCAATTTCATTGGCCGACGTGGCGACTCAGTGGCCCGGACTGTCCAGACTGCGGTTGACCCAGATCAGCGGCAACAGCCCCACCAGCACGATGACGATGGCCCCCAGCGCGCCGCGCTCCAGCATCTCGTCCGAGACAAACTGGTAGACGTGGGTCGCCAGGGTATCGAAGTTGAACGGCCGCAGCAGCAGCGCCGCGGGCAGCTCCTTCATGGATTCGATGAACACCAGCATGGCACCGGCAAACAGACCACGGCGCACCAGCGGCAGATGAACCCGCCGCAGCATGCCGCCATCTCCCTGCCCCAGGGATCGGGCCGCCATGTCGAGACTGGGGGAGATCTTGCCCATGCTGCTCTCTACCGAGCCGATGGCGATGGCCACAAAGCGCACCAGATAGCCAAACACGATAGCGGTGATGGTGCCGGTCAGCAGCAACCCCGGTCCCTGACGCCCCAGCCACTCGGCCAGATCGTTGATGGAAAAATCGAGGGCGGTAAGCGGCACCAGCACCCCGATGGCCAGCACGGTGCCCGGCATGGCATAACCCATGGCGGCGATGCGCAGAGGCAGCAGACTCTTGATCCCGCCATCGAGGCGGCGGAAGAAACCGAGTAGCAGGGCGATCCCCATCGCCAATAGCGCGGTCAGCGCCGAGATGAGCAGACTGTTACCCGCAAAGCGAACAAACTCCGGCGTCCACGACAACTCGAAGTAGCGCACACCGTAGTCAAGCAGGATGACGAACGGCAGAGCGAAACCGGCCAGCACCAGCCCCCAGCACCAGAGACCGGCCAGAGCGCGGCGAATCCCCTTGAGCGGATAGCGCAGCGGCTGCTCATGGCCCATGGACTTCTGGAACACCTGCTGCCGACTGCGCGAGCGGCGCTCCAGCGCGATCAACAACACCACCGCCAGCAGCATCAGACAGGAGAGTTTGGCCGCGGTGGCCAGACTGCCATAGCCGAGCCAGGTGTCGTAGACCGCTGTGGTCAGGGTGTTGATGGCAAAGAAGTGAACGGTGGCGAAGTCAGCCAACGTCTCCATCGCCACCAGCGATACCGCCACCATGATGGCGGGGCGCGCCAGCGGCAGGCTGAGGCGGCGAAAGCTCTGCCAGGGGGTACAACCGAGCAAGCGGCTGGAGTGGATCAGGCTGACCGACTGCTCCAGAAAGGAGGCGCGGGTCAGCAGATAGACATAGGGAAACAGCACCAGCGCCAGCACCCAGGCGGCGCCGCCGAGGGAGCGAATGGCAGGAAACCAGTAATCGGTAGGACTGTTCCAGCTAAAGAGTGCGCGCAACCCGGCCTGTAGCGGGCCCGAGTAGTCGAGCAGGTCGGTATAGACGTAGGCAACGATATAGGAGGGCATGGCCATTGGCAGCATCAAGGCCCACTGCAGGGCACGGCGCCCCGGCACCTGACACATGGCCACCAGCCAGGCGGTAGGCACGCCAAACAGCAGGCTGAGCAGCACCACGCCGACCACCAGCCCAAGGGTATTGGCCAGATAGTCGAGTAGCACGGTATCGGCGAGGTGGCGAAAGAGATCTCCCTCAGCCGAAAAGGCTGAGAAAAGCAGGGCAATAACCGGTAAACCCAGCAGCAGGGCGATGGCCCAGCTGCCGGTCATCCATCCAAAATTTTTCATGAGACCACAGAGGTTGATGGGGCCGTTGGCCCCATCTGATTACAAGTCGAACTTCACTTCATCCAGCAACTGCAAGGCGTCCTTGCGGTGCTTGGCGTAATCGCTGACCGGTAGTGCGTCAGACTTGAAACTGCCCCAGGACTTGACCATGGCGGAAGGCTCGACCCCGGCCTTGACCGGATACTCGGCATTCAAGTCCGCATACATGTGCTGGGCGGTGTCACCTGCCAGAAACTCCATCAGCTTCTGAGCCTCGGCCTTGTTCTTGGCATACTTGGTCATGGCCACGCCACTCACGTTGACGTGGGCACCGCGGTCAGCCTGATTCGGGAAGTTGATATAGACCGCATCCGCCCAGGACTTCTGCGCCGGATCCTTCAACATGGCGCCCAGATAGTAGCTGTTGCCGAGTGACACGTCACAGATACCATCCTTGATCGCCTTGACCTGATCCCGGTCGTTGCCCTGCGGCTTGCGCGCCAGGTTGGCCTTGACCCCTTCCAGCCAGGTTTTGGTCTCGGCCATGCCGTGATGGGCAATCATCGAGGAGACCAGCGCCACATTGTACTCATGCTTGCCGCTGCGGGTGCAGATTTTCCCTTTGAATTCAGGCTTGGCCAGATCTTCGTAGCTGATAGTGTCGAGCTTGCCGAGACGATCCTTGCTGGAGTAGATGGCGCGTACCCGGGTGGTCAGGGCGAACCAGCGGTTCTCCGGATCACGATAGATGGCAGGGATGTTCTCCTGCAGGATCTTGCTATCCACCGGCTGCACCAGCCCCTTGTCCACCAGATCGGTCAGACGGCTGATATCGACGGTCAGCATCAGGTCGGCCGGAGAGAGCTTACCTTCCCGCTCCAGACGCTCGTTCAACCCCTCTTTGGCGAACACCACGTTCACCTTGATGCCCGATTCCTTCTCGAACTGCTGGATGATGGGCTTGATCAGCTCATCCTGCCGGTTGGAGTAGACATTCACTTCCCCGGCCGCCAATGCCGACTGAGCTGCCAACGCAGAGAAAGCCAGTGCCAACATCTTCATTTTCATCATCCATTCCTTGATTAGCTATACAGAGTGATAACGATTGCCGTTTGCATTCTGCATTCTGCATACATCTTATGAGCGGATCAAGAACGCTCGCCATCGTACTTCACATATTTAATCGTCAATAAAATTAAAGAGGCCGGATGGAATCCCATCCGGCCTCTTCTGACCAGCACATCCTGTTAATCAGGCTTCAATAAGCGCTCACCCCATCGGGATTCCCCAAGGTCGGAAGGTCAGCAGATCTGCACGTCACGGATGCAATTCATCACAGCGCCTCGTCGTCACTCTCGCCGGTGCGGATGCGCACCGCCTGCAGCAAGTCGTAGACAAAAATCTTGCCGTCGCCGATCTTGCCGGTATAGGCGGCCTTGCAGATCGCCTCGATCACCCCTTCCACGTTATCATCGGCGGTGGCAATCTCCAGCTTCACCTTGGGCAGGAAGTCGACCTGATACTCTGCTCCCCGGTATAATTCGGTGTGTCCCTTCTGGCGGCCAAATCCCTTGACCTCGGACACGGTCAGCCCTTCCACCCCCAGGTTGGCAATAGCCTCGCGGACATCGTCCAACTTGAACGGTTTGATAATCGCACTAATCAGCTTCATCTGGTTGCTCCCAATCCATGGTGTGTCATGAATCGGGTTTCAATTCTTATGCCAAGTATTTTTATTGTTTTATTTCATATAGATAGAGTTTAATGCCAGCGCCATTCGCCAGGCACATCCCCATAACCGGCCAGTGCGCCCCATAATGAGGCACCATGCTGCAGCGGCCAGCGGGTATGCACCAAACAAGAGCAAAACAGCATGTTAGTTATCTCCAACAGCGTCACGATTCCCTGGCATGAGCTGCAATTCCAGACCATGCGGGCACAGGGCAACGGCGGACAGCACGTCAACAAGACCGACTCCGCCGTCTGGTTGCGCTTCGATTACCGCAGCTCTCCCAGCCTGACGCCGCTATACAAAGAAGGTCTCGACAAGCTGAGCGACAGCCGGGTACACGACGGCTTTATCATGATCCGGGTCGAGAGCCATCGCAGCCAGGACATGAACCGCAAGGAGGCGATGAGCCGTCTGGTGGAGTTGCTGAAGAAAGCAGCCTGGCGCCCCAAGGCTCGTCATGCCACCAAGCCGACCCGAAGCTCCCAGCGCAAGCGAGTCGATGCCAAAAAGCGCAAGGGGGATATCAAATCCGCCCGCGGCAAGCCGGTTCTGGACTGAGCCTCCAGCCTCCAAAGGATATCAGCCGATGAGATACAGTTTTTGCGACAGCGCCCGCGGCCCCCTGCTGGTCGCCATCGATCAGGATGGCCTGCGCCACGTCGAGTTTATGCACGGGGAGCGGCCCGTCATGCCGCAAGCTGACTGGCAAAAGGATGACAAGGCGCTGGCACCCTATCTTGCCCAGTTCAACGCCTATTTCGCCGGGAAGTTGCAGCTCTTCGACCTGCCCATGGCCGCTCGGGGCACCCCGTTCCAGCAAACGGTATGGAACGCTTTGTGCGATATCCCCTATGGCGAAACCGTCAGCTACCTCGAGATTGCCCAGGCTATCGGCAATCCCAAGGCGGTGCGAGCGGTGGGCGCTGCCAACGGGCGCAATCCGCTCAGCATCATAGTGCCCTGCCATCGGGTGATCGGACGCCGCGGCGATCTGACCGGCTATGCAGGCGGCATTCCCATCAAGCGCTGGTTGCTGGCTCTGGAACAGACCGGCACAGCATTCGAGCTGGCACCGTAAACCTGTGTGTGGTTCATGCTCCAGTTGCACATCCTCTGGCCGCAGCAATGAAAAGGCTTTCAGCCAGTGGTCGGTGTTTACTGACAAGATGAACATAAAATGAAGAATCGCCTCAGAACACCTTCAGATTGAGCTTGGCATGATGGCTTCATACTTGAATGGCACGGCTCATTCGCTGATTCAAGTAGCACCCATGTGACGCTTCCAATCTGTCTTTTTCCCCGCGCCTCCTCTGAGGCGCTTTTTTTGTGCCAACGCAACAGGCCCCCCCTCTGGCTGAGTGACCTGAGCATCGCACGATCTACACCTCCACAAACACAAGAGGCGAAGGATCCCCCTTCGCCTCTAGCGTGACCGCTGGCTACTCGCTCTGGGGCAGGAACTGCAGTTCCGGCGCCGAGGAGGTCAGCACATCGGCGCAATAATCCCAGGTCGAGATGCGATAGTGCTGCAGATCTTCGTCCAGATGCAGACCGTCCGACTCCTGATGAAACCAGCTGGCAAAACGGGATGGGGTAATGAGCTGGATCTGCTCTTCGATGGCATGGCTATCCTTCCCCTCGGCCAGATCGCAATCCTCGATCACCCGCAGGGCATAGATGTGACGAAAATAGACCCGACAGAGGATTTGCGGGGGCAGATCGATACTGCGTGCCCGTCCCAGCATGATGGTCAGGGAGTCACTCCAGAGATCCTGATGCAGCTCTGCCACAACCAGACCGGGCGGTAGCTGGCGGGACGGAGCCCAAGGTACGGCAAGCTGCCGAATGGCATTTTTCTGTTCCATATTCACCTCGCGACAACTCACTCCCTGTCTTGAGTCTATCTGAACCACATAGGCCCGGCGAAGGCAATCGATGGACAATAAAAACGGCAATAAAAAAGCCGACGTATCAAACGTCGGCGAATAAAAAGTGCTTACAACAGAGGATTCACATATTCAGACCCGCGGGTCGAAAGATTGGTTCCCTCTTTTTGTAATTAATTTTCGGCGCGTTTAAACATCAGGGTGCTGGCGTCCGACTCTTCCGGCACGAAATAGTAACCATCGGCGTTGAAACCGGTCAGTTGCTCCACCTCGGTCAGACGGTGCTTGATGATGTGGCGGGCCATCATGCCGCGCGCCTTCTTGGCGTAGAAGCTGATGATCTTGAACTGGCCGTTCTTCTCATCCTTGAACACCGGGGTGACGATCCGCCCTTTCAGGCTCTTGGGCCGTACCGACTTGAAATACTCGTCGGAGGCCAGATTGATCAGCACCTCATCCCCCTGCGCGGCCAACGCCTCATTGAGATGGTGAGTGATCACCTCGCCCCAGAACTGGTAGAGATCCTTGCCACGGCTATTGTCGAGCCTGGTCCCCATCTCCAGCCGGTAGGGCATCATCAGATCGAGGGGGCGCAGCACGCCGTAGAGGCCGGAGAGCATCCGCAGGTGTGCCTGAGCGAAGTCAAAATCGGCCTCGCTGAAATCCTCCACTGCCAATCCGGTGTAGACATCTCCCTTGAAGGCCAGCAGCGCCTGACGGGCATTGGCAGAGGTAAAATCTGGCTGCCACTGCGCAAACCGGGCGGCGTTGAGGCCCGCCAGCTTGTCGCTGATCTTCATCAGGCTAGCAATCTGAGCCGGGCTCAGTTGGCGGGCCCGGCTAATCAGCTCGGCGGAGTGATCCAGCAGCTCGGGTTGGGTGAAACGGGGGGTCACCAGCGGTGACTCGTAATCCAGCGTCTTGGCCGGGGAAACCACAATCAGCATAACGTTCCTTTATGGCGAGGGGCCGAACAGCAGGTCGGCCCCATGATTCATTCATCCAGCGTCACATTCTCCAGCGTACCGGAGCCAAGCGTATCCTGACCAGAGAGCTTGATTTGCAGACGCAAATCATTAGCCGAGTCGGCGTGAGCTAGGGCCTCACTGTAGCCAATCTGACCGGCACAGAACAGGCTGAACAGCGCCTGATCGAAGGTCTGCATGCCCAGCTCGGTGGATTTGGTCATCACCTCCTTGAGGCGGTGCATCTCACCCTTGCGGATGATGTCGGTGATAAGCGGGGTATTGAGCAGCACCTCGAACGCGGCAAAACGCCGCTTGCCATCCATGCTTGGCACCAGTTGCTGGGCAACGATGGCTTTCAGGTTGAAGGAAAGATCGAACAGGAACTGACGGTGTTTGTCTTGCGGCACCAGATGGAGGATCCGATCCAGCGCCTGGTTGGCGTTGTTGGCATGCAGAGTGGCGAGGCAAAGGTGACCGGTCTCGGCGAACTGCAGGGCAAACTCCATGGTATCTGTACTTCGGATCTCGCCGATCAGGATCACGTCCGGCGCCTGACGCAGCGAGCTCTTCAGCGCCACATCGAACGACTCGGTATCGATCCCCACTTCACGCTGGGTCACCAGACTGCGGCCATGCTGATGGACGAACTCCACCGGGTCTTCCACCGTCAGAATGTGGCCATCAGCATGCTGGTTGCGATAGCCAATCATCGCCGCCTGAGTGGTTGACTTACCCGCCCCGGTGGCCCCAACAAACAGCACCAACCCCCGCTTGGCCATTGCGACCTCCTGCAAGATGTTGGGCAGTTGCAGATCTTCAAAGGTGGGGATGCGGGTCTCAATGCGACGTATCACCATGCCGGGCAGCTCCTGCTGCCAGAAGGCGCTGACCCGAAAACGGCCAAGCGCCTCGCGATAGATGGCGTAGTTGGCCTCCTTGGTGCGGATATAGCGCTCGAAGTGATCGTTGCTGAGGGTATCCCTGACCAGCGTCAGCGCCCCCTTCTTGTCGAGCGCCTCGCCCCCCAGCGACACCAGATGGCCATTGACCTTGAGAGTAGGCGGCGAGCCCACCGTCACAAACAGATCCGAGCCCTTTCGTTCGACCAGTTCGGTCAGCAATTCATCCAGATTCATCATTTATCCCTCCCTGGGTTCGACGCTCTTAAACGCTGTTGGGATCGACGGCCTTGGCCTTGGCATCGAGGGATGCCACCACGCCGCGGCTCACCAGCTGCTTGAGGCTCTGATCCATGGTCTGCATGCCGTGGGTCATCCCGGTCTGGATCACCGAGTAGAGCTGGGCGATCTTGTCCTCACGGATGAGGTTACGCACCGCCGGAATGCCCATCATGATCTCGTGTGCCGCCACCCGGCCGCCACCAATACGCTTGAGCAGGGTCTGGGAGATAACCGCCCGCAGGGATTCGGAAAGCATGGAACGCACCATGTCCTTCTCCGCACCGGGGAAGACGTCGATGATACGGTCGATGGTCTTGGCTGCCGACGAGGTGTGCAGGGTGCCAAACACCAGGTGGCCGGTTTCGGCGGCGGTCATGGCCAGACGAATGGTCTCGAGGTCACGCATCTCGCCCACCAGAATGATGTCCGGGTCTTCCCGCAGTGCCGAGCGCAGGGCGTTGCTGAAGCTCTTGGTATCGCGGTGTACTTCCCGCTGGTTCACCAGACAGCGCTTGTTCTCATGGACGAATTCGATGGGGTCTTCGATGGTGAGAATGTGGTGATGGAAGTTCTCGTTGATGTAGTTGACCATGGCCGCCAGGGTGGTCGATTTGCCGGAACCGGTCGGGCCGGTCACCAGCACCAGACCGCGCGGGTATTCGGAGATCTTGCGAAAGATCTCCGGTGCATCAAGATCCTCGAGGCTCAAGACCGTGCTGGGGATGGTACGAAATACCGCGCCGGAACCGCGCGCCTGCTGGAAGGCGTTAACCCGGAAACGGGCCAGATTGGGCACCTCGAACGAGAAGTCGACCTCGAAGTTCTCCTCCAGCTCCTTGCGCTGATGGTCGTTCATGATGTCATAAATGAGGGCATGCACTTCCCGGTGTTCCAGGGCGGGCAAATTGATCTTGCGAACCTCACCATCAACCCTGATCATCGGGGGAACCCCGGCCGAGAGGTGTAGATCCGAGGCTTTATGCTTTACACTGAAAGCCAATAACTCTGTGATATCCATAGACTTGTCATTCTCCCATCACAAGATCACTAACGAAATATGAACCAGATTGCCCAGCACCTGTTTCAGGTAAAGGAACGTATTGCCCAGGCCGCCGAACGGGCGAGCCGCAACCTGCAGCAGATCCGCCTGCTGGCCGTGAGCAAGACCAAGCCCGTCGAGGCCGTCATGGCCGCCCATGCCGCAGGTCAGCGCTGCTTTGGCGAGTCCTACGCCCAGGAAGCGGCGACCAAGATCGATACCTTGCGCCAGCAGCCGGAATATTGCGACATAGAGTGGCACTTTATCGGCCCTTTGCAATCGAACAAATCCAAACTGGTCGCCGAACGGTTCGACTGGGTGCAGAGCGTGGATCGGGACAAGTTGATCGACCGCCTCAACAACCAGCGTCCCGCCAGCATGGCACCGCTAAATGTTTGTCTGCAAATCAATATTAGCGGAGAGAGCAGTAAATCCGGAACGTCGGAACAAGAGATTTTCCGCCTTGCCGAGCTGGTCTCCCACAGTGACCGACTGGTGCTGCGGGGGCTGATGGCCATTCCCGAACACACCAGTGACGAGACCGTCCTGGCCGCCCAAATGACCCGCATGCAGACTCTGTTCACCGAGCTTGCGCGACAATACCCGAGCGTCGATACCCTCTCGATGGGCATGACCGAAGATCTCGAGCTGGCCATTGCCCATGGCAGTACCATGGTGCGGGTCGGCACCGCCATCTTCGGCGCCCGTGACTACTCATAGGCAAGGCCAGCGGATAACCGATAGCTCCGCCTCTTGCCACGACTTCATCAACAGGAGCGTTTGATGGAACACCGAATTCTGGCGTCAGGTGGTGCAGGCAGCACCCACCTCACCGCGACCCATGTGCTACAGGAGCATCTGATGCAGCATAGAACGCTGGCCTTTATCGGCGCGGGCAACATGAGCCGCAGCATCATTGCCGGACTGGTCAAGGCGGGCTATCCCGCCGGACAGATCACGGCCGCCAACCCCAGCCGCCCCAAGCTGGAGGCGCTGGCGAGCGAACACGGCATTCGCATCACCCAGAGTAATGCCGAGGCGGCCCGCGATGCCGAAGTGATCGTGCTGGCAGTCAAACCACAGCTGATGGCTGGCATGCTGGCGGCGCTGGTTGCCGAGCTGGGCTCCCTTGAGGGCAAGTTGCTCATCTCCATCGCTGCCGGTATCAAGGTGGCGCGCCTTGGCGAGATGGCCGGTGGCCACGACCGCATCATCCGCACCATGCCCAATACCCCTGCCCTGCTGGGTCTTGGCATGACCGGCCTCTATGCGCCCGAGCATATTAGAGCCCGCGATCGCGAGTTTGCCGAGCAGATGATGCAGGCGGTCGGCAAGACCCTCTGGGTGGAGCAGGAGTCCGGCATCAACGGCGTCATCGCCGCGGCGGGCAGTGCTCCGGCCTACTTCTTCCTCTTTATGCAGGCCATCGCCGAAGAGGCCGAAGCGATGGGCTTCTCGCCCGAGCAGGCACGCCTGCTGGTGCAGCAGACCGCGCTGGGCGCTGCCGCCATGGTGGAGCAGAACCCCGAGCTGGCGCTGCAAACCCTGCGTGAGCAGGTGACCAGCAAGGGCGGCACCACTGCCGAAGCCATCAACACCTTCCAGCAGCAGGGGCTGATGCCGCTGACTGCGCAAGCCATGCAGGCGGCCGTCGCTCGCGCCACCGAAATGGAAACCCTCTTCTAACAGGAGCCCAGATGAATACTGCTTACTTTCTGATTAACACCGTTTTCGATCTCTACCTGATGGTGATCCTGCTGCGCGTCTGGCTGCAGTGGGCCCGCGCCGACTTCTACAACCCGATGAGCCAGATGGTGGTCAAGCTGACCAATCCGCTGGTGATCCCGCTGCGTCGAGTTATCCCGGGCTTTGGCGGTATCGATCTCGCCTCCGTGGTGCTGGCGCTGGTCATCGCCTTTGCCAAGCTGGCCCTGCTCAAGAGCATGAACGTGCTGCTGGCGGACTGGCTCAGCATCAGCCTGTTTGCCGCACTGACCGTGCTGAAGAAAGCGGGTTCGATGATCTTCTGGGTACTGCTGATCCGCGCCATCCTGAGCTGGGTCAGCCAGGGCCGCAACCCCATCGAATATGTGATGCACCAGCTGACCGAGCCGTTCCTCGCCCCTATCCGCCGTGTACTGCCGGCACTGGGCGGGCTGGATCTCTCGGTACTGGTCGCCTTTATCGGCCTGCAAGCCATCAACTACCTGCTGGGTGACCTGTTCGGCCAGCTGTGGTGGATGATTTGATGCCAGCCGTCCTGCAACAAGGGGATGAACTGGTACTGCATCTGGTGATCCAGCCCAAGGCGAGTCGGGATCAGATCATCGGATTGCATGGCGAAGAGCTGAAAGTGGCCATCACGGCGCCGCCGGTCGATGGCCAGGCAAACAGCCATCTGATCAAGTTTCTGGCCAAGCAGTTCAAAGTGGCCAAGGGACAGGTCACCATAGTGCGGGGCGAGCTGGGGCGGCACAAAACCGTTGCCATCGACAGCCCCAAACAGTTGCCGCAAGAAGTGAGCGCACTGCTGAATGACGCGCAAGACTGAATGACTCGGCCCGCGCCAACCGTAGATATGAGAGGGATGACAGATGAAAACAGCCTGGATGAGTGGCCTGCTGGCACTGCTGATGACCCTGCCGCTCAAGGCAGAACAGATGAAGGAGCTGGGGCCCTGGCTGGTGCACTACAACGCCTTCAACTCCAGCTTCCTCACCCCCGAGGTCGCCAAAGCGTATGGACTGGAGCGCAGCCGCTACAACGCCATCATCAATATCGCGGTACAGGACAAGCAGAAAGTGGCGCAAGCCGTGGGGATCACCGGTGAGGCCAAGAACCTGACCGGCACCATCCGCACCCTGAGCTTTCAGGAGGTAAAAGAGGGGGATGCCATCTACTATCTGGCGACCCTCCCCTACCGCAACGAAGATACCTATCAGTTCACCCTGAAGATCATGGGCGGTGGGCAGCAGCAGAACCTCACCTTCCAGCAGACCTTCTACGTCGACTGAGCAGCAACAAGAAGCCCCGACCTTGGTAGGGGCTTCTTTTGAACCATATGACAAGGGCGCCATCGCGGCGCCCTTGTTGCATCCAGTCCGCGCCGCCGTCCGTTACAGGGCGAGGAACAGACCGGCCAGACAGGCGCTCATCAGGTTCGCCAGCACGCCGGAGAGAATGGCGCGCATGCCGTAACGGGCAATGAAGGATTTGCGCTCCGGTACCATGGAACCGAGACCGCCGATCAGGATCGCCATGGAGGAGATGTTGGCGAAACCGCACAGGGCGAAGGTCACGATGGCCTTGCTCGACTCGCTCAGGGTCTGATCCTGTACCAGACCGATAAAGGCGACGAACTCGTTGACCACGATCTTGGTGCCGATCAGGGCGCCAGCGGCCTGCGCCTGCTCCCAGGGCACACCGATCAGCCAGGAGACGGGGGCAAACAGCCAGCCCAGAATGATCTGGAAGCTCAGATCCAGCCCCACCAGACCGCCAGCCCAACCGAGCAGGCCATTGAGCATGGCGATCACGCCGACGAAGGCCAGCAGGGTCGCACCGACTGCCACCGCAATATTGAGGCCGGACATGGCACCATCGGCCGCCGCTTCGATCACGTTGGTGGCGCGGGGGATCTCTACATCCTGACAGTGGTCAACTTCTTCAGCCTCAGGCGGCACCAGAATCTTGGCCATCGCCAGACCGGCAGGGGCCGACATGAAGGCGGCGGCGATCAGGTATTTCAGCTCAACCCCGATACTGGCATAGCCCACCAGGGTGCCGCCGGCGACCGAGGCGAGGCCGCAGCTCATCACCGCGAAGAACTGGGAATCTGACATCTTGGAGAGGTAGGGTTTGACCACCAGCGGCGCTTCCACCATGCCGACGAAGATGTTGGCAGTGGCGGAGAGACTCTCGGCACGACCGGTACCCAGCAGCTTTTGCAGACCACCGCCCAGCAGGGCGATCACCCGCGGCATGATGCCGATGTGATACAGGATGGCGATCACCGCAGAGAAGAAGATGATGACCGGCAATACGTTGAAGGCAAAGATGAAGCCCAGTTTGAACTTGGCCAGATCACCGAACAGGAAGGCAATCCCCTCCTGACCATAACCGATCACGCTGCTGACGCTTTCGCTGACCCCGTTCAGCACGTGCTGACCGGCAGGCAGCCAGAGCACCAGACCGGCAAACATGACTTGCAGGCAGAGGGCAAGGCCAACTGTTCGCAGCGGGATACGACGACGATTATCAGAGCAGATCACGGCAAGCGCCAGGATACTCAGGATGCCGAGCAGGGCAATCATAGGGACTCCATCAGGTGGGGCAAAAGATGGGCGCGGATTCTGCGCCTCTCCCCCCATCACTGCAAGTCTGCTTGGTTACAGCTCTGTTAGAAAAAACGTTTTCACGATATCGGTTACGCCAACTGGCTGATTTGGTTCAATTTTAGTATCACGCGAAAGCCAGTGTTTTTATATGGAAACGATCATTCCTCACTGCCGGACAATTTACCGCCGAGCCAGGGGGTCAACCGCTGCTCCCAATAGGGCTCTGGACCAAAGCGAGCCTTGAGGAAATCGATGAAGAGACGGATCTTGGGATCCAGATGTTCGCGCCGGGCGTAAACGGCGTGGACCGCCATCTGCTGATTTGGCCGCCACTGGGGCAACAGCGGGATCAGCTGACCGCTCTGCAGCTCCTTGTCCAACAGGTAGTTGGCGATATAGGCGATGCCGAGACCGGCCAGCGCCGCATCCCGCACCGCTTCCGCCATATCCACCCGATAGTTGCCCGCCACCTGCACCGTCTGGCGCTCCTTGCCCTGACGAAACGCCCACTGATGATAGCGGCGCTCCCGGCTCTGGTAGGTGATGCAGTTGTGCTGGGCCAGATCCTTCGGATGGAGCGGCGTGCCGTGGCTCAGCAGGTAATCCGGCGAGGCCGCCAGTACGAAGCCGATGTCGGCCAGCCGCTGCCCCACCAGTCCTTCCGGCTTGTCTTCGTATGTGGTGATCCAGAGATCCAGCCCCTCATCCACCAGACTGGTTCTGTGGTCAAACAGCTAGACCTCCAGCTCCAGCTCGGGATAGCAGTCCTGAAACGCCTTGAGATGGGGAATGACGTGCAAACGACCGAAGGATTGGCCTACCCCGAGATGGAGCACACCGCTCACCTTGCCACGCCGCTCGGCGATCATGGAGTCCGCCTCCTGCGCCACCGCCACCAGCGCATGGCAATGACGGGCATACTCCTGCCCCAGCTCGGTCAGGGCGAAGCGGCGGGTGGTACGCTGCACCAGCTGGGCGCCGAGGGTGGTCTCCAGCAGCGCCAACTGCTTGCTGATATGGGACTTGGAGACCCCGAGACGACGGGCGGCAGCAGAGATCCCCTGCTCGCGCACCAGCGCATCGAAAATGACCATTTGGGGAAGACGTTGCAGCACAAGATAACCAGAGTGAGTGGCGGGCGCCCATTATTCCAGAGCCGCCCGCCAAGGGGTAGGGTCAGAGCCCCAGCGCCCGGGTGATCTGCAGTTTGAGGGGATCGTCAGCCGGATTCTGGTTGGCGCCGTAGCTGGCGATCAGCTTGCCATCGCGCCCCACCAGATACTTGTGGAAGTTCCAGTTCGGCTCATCCCCGTCAGCGGCCGCCGCCAGCCCCTTGAACAGCGGCACCGCATCGGAGCCGCGTACCGCCACCCGATTGAACATCGGGAAGGTGACGCCATAGTCGCGGCGACATACCTCGGCGGTCTTGGTCTCATTACCCGCCTCCTGCCAGAAGTCGTTGGAGGGGAAACCCAGAATAATCAGCCCTTTATCTTTGTAGCTCTGGTAGAGCTTCTCCAGATCGCGGAACTGGCCGCTGTAACCACAGTAGGAGGCGGTATTGACCACCAGCACCACCTTGCCCTCGGTCAGCTGACAGAGGTTGTGGCGTTGAGAGTTGTTAAGCTCCCGCATCTCCACATTGAAATAATCGGGGCACGCCGCAGAGGCCGCACCGGCACCCAATAACAGCAACAGAGTGAACCATTTCATCGCCAAGACTCCTTTTGTTTTATCCATCATACGCGGTTACCAAGCCTGCAGTTCACGCTCAATGCAGGGGAATGCCGGTCAACCAGCCGTGGCCCCAGAAGACCAGCAGCGCGGTGGCCACCAGGCCCGCCCCGACGCTGATGCCGGTGCCCGTCCAGTTCGCCGCCGGGCGCGGTGCTTGTTGCCACTCCCGCACCGAAATCCAGACGATGCTCACCAGCGCCCAGAGCCCGATGCCGCCAAACAGCACCAAGGATCGCGCCTCGCTGTTGACCAGCAGATGAGCCACCGCCCACAGCAGGGTGCCGAGCAGCTGGGGATGCACCAGCCAACGGCGCAGATGGTTGGACCCCTGACCGGAGAAGAAGAGGATCAGCGCAAAGGGCATCATCACCGTCATGGTCATCGGCCCCCAATCCGGCAGGAAGTAGAGCGGTAAGGCGCTGGCCGACCGCCAGCCGGCGATGATGCAGGCGATGGCGACAAACACCAGCAGGGAGAAGAGCCCCTTGTAGCGATTCTCACCCAGCCGCTCGCGCAGCCGTGCCCGATGGGCCACGGCAAAACAGGGGTAGAGATGGATCAGGGTAAACAGCGCAACCCCCAGGGTCAGCAGGAACATGCGTCTCTCCTTGTACTTGGTACGACCACTATGCCGTAAAGGGAGAGATGCGCCTATAGAAACCAGTGACAGGGCAGGATACGGGGAACGCGAAGGAGACAAAAAAGCCGACCTCGAAGGGTCGGCGAAAAGTGCTAAGGGCAACCGGATTTCTCATCTGATGAGAAAGGCCCCCTCACGGGGCAAGGGATGGTCGATGCCCGGGTAGCAGGCATCGACCCAAATATCAGCGGGGCAACCGATAGAGCGCGGCCACGTTGCGCGCGGTCAGCTCGATATTGATGCTGGCGGTGGCCAACGCCTCCGGCAGGGACATGGCGCGGTTGACCACGGCGAATACCGCGTCCAGCCCGTGCTCGTGTACCACACCGCAATCGTCGGTCAGACAGCCGGAGATGCCGATCACCGGCTTGCCGAACTGCTTGGCACAGCGTGCGACACCGATTGGCGTCTTGCCGTGGATGGTCTGGCTGTCGATGCGCCCTTCACCGGTGATGACCAGATCCGCATCGGCCACTTCCTCGGCCAGTTTCAGGGCTTCGATGACGATCTGGATACCGGGCTTGAGCTCGGCACCAAGCAGGCCAACCAGCGCGGCGCCCATGCCACCGGCGGCGCCCGCCCCCGGAATATCCTTCACCTGTTTGCCGAGCGCCTGCTCGATGCAGTCAGCGTAACGGGAGAGGTTGGCATCGAGCTGTGCCACCATCTCGGGAGTAGCCCCTTTTTGCGGGCCAAACACCGCAGATGCACCTTTCGGGCCGCACAGCGGGTTGTTCACATCGCACGCCACCTCGATAACCAGATCGCTCAGGCGCGGATCCAGACCGCTCAGATCGATAATCGCGAGCTCTGCGAGACCACCACCGCCCAGCTCGATGGCAGAGCCATCGGCTTTGAGCAGCTTGCCGCCGAGCGCCTGGATCATGCCGGCACCGCCGTCATTGGTGGCGCTGCCGCCAATACCGAGGATCAGGTGCTTCACTCCCATCTCCAGCGCGGCCAGGATCAGCTCACCGGTCCCGAAGCTGGAAGTGAGCAGCGGATTGCGCTGCTCGGGCGCCACCAGATGGATGCCGGAGGCGGCGGCCATCTCGATGACGGCACGCTCGCCATCACCCAGCAGGCCGACGAAGCCCTGCACCTTGTTGCCGAGCGGGGCGGTCACTTCGACCGGCAGGATGCGGCCACCGGTGGCATCGACCAGCGATTGCACCGTGCCTTCGCCGCCATCGGCCATCGGTAATTTGACGTAGGTGGCGTTCGGCAGCACCTGCTTGAAACCGGCCTCGATGGCATCAGCCACCGCCATGGCGCTCAGACTCTCCTTGAATGAATCGGGGGCAATAACAATTTTCATATCAATTCCTTAGGCGAGGCCAAACACGCCAAACATCAGGGTGGAGACAGTGGCAATGGTCAGACCGACTGCAGTTTCGTAAGGGATAAGTTTCAGGCGCTCACCCACCCCCATGTGGACGCTGCCACCGGTGGCGTGGAAGAAGGAGCCGTGGGGCATGTGGTCAAACACGGTGGCACCGGCATGGATCATCGCCGCACCGGCCAGACCGCTGATCCCCAGTTCAATCAGGGTGGAGCTGAAGACGTTGGAGGCCACCACGGTACCGGCAGTAGTCGAGGCGGTCGCCAGCGACATCAGGGCACCGGAGATGGGCGCCAGCAGGTAGGAGGGCAGACCGGAGGCGGTCAGGCCGCTGATCAGCACATCTTTCAGGCCGGAGTTGGCGATGATGCCCGCCAGGGTGCCGGTACCCAGCAGCATGATGGCGACCGGCGCCATGCGGGCGAGGCCGGAGACCGCAAACTGGTTCACCTTGCTGAACTTGCCCATCATCAGGGCACCGACCAGACCACCGAGCGGCAGTGCAATCAGCGGATCCACCACGATACCGGCGACCGGACGCAGAGCCAGCAGCAGGATGGCGACCAGCGGTGCGCTGATGGCGGCGGCAAAGCCCGGCAGTTTGGTGCCCTCGAAGCTCACCACCTCGTCGGCGGCGACCTTGCTGCCCTTGTTGTTCAGACGCTTGGCCAGCCAGTAGGCCATCACCAGACCGAACAGACCCGGGATGATGCCCGCTGCCATCACCGAGGTGAGGGGCAGATGGAAGGCATCCGCTGCCGCGATGGCGTTGGGATTGGGGGACATGACGTTACCCGCCTTGCCGCCACCGATCATCGCCAGCAGGATGGCCGCCTTGGATAGGTCGGCACGGCGGGCGATAGCCAGCGCGATAGGCGCAACCGTGATGACGGCCACGTCCACGAAGACGCCAACCGCAGTCAGGATCAGGGTCGCCAGCGCCAGCGCCAGCAGGGCGCGGGTTTCACCCAGTTTCTTGACGATGGTTTCGGCGATGGTGGTGGCCGCGCCCGACTCGATCAGCACGCCAGCCAGCACACCGGCCGCCAGGATCCGCATCACAGCTGTGGTGATCCCCTGGGCACCGCCGATCATCAGGGCAACGGTCTGGGTCAGATCGGCACCGCCAATCAGGCCACCGGCCAGGGCACCCACGATCATGCCGTAAGCAGGCGGCACCTTCTTCAAAATGAGGATGATGGCGATGGAGAGCGCCGCGATGGCGCCAAGGGCTGTAACCGGGATCATGACGGACACCTTGAATAGATAGAGTGCTCGCCATTATGGGGATGCAAAGCGATAAATCTTTAGACGAAACGACAAATAACAGGCACTGAAAAGCACATTAATTGTAAATTTAAACAATTACATGCTCAGATTAAGCCCCAGGTAAAGCTGGAATTTGTCGTCTAACTTGTTGAAATTCAACCCGGTTATCTGCTCGATCCGACCCAGCCGATAGCGCAGGGTATTAGGGTGAATGAACAAGGCTTCGGCACAGCGATGCAGATCACAGTCCTGCAAGAAATAGTGGCGCAGGGTCTTCTGCAGCGCCCCCTTGCTATCCTCTTCGGCCAGTTTCAGCAAGGGGGCTCGCAGCTGATCCGCTTGCCAGGAGTCCATCAGACTCCCCAGCAGCACCGGCAAACGGTAGTCCTCAAAGAAGTAGACCTGTTTGCGCGGCGCCTGCCGCATGCCACGGCGCAGGGTATCCCGCGCCGTCTGGTAAGAGCGCGCCAGCCCGTCGATCCCAGCGAAGTAATCGCCCACCGCAATATGCACCTTGAAGTGGGGAATGCGCGCCAGCAACTGCTTGATCCGGCTGCGCTCCTGCGCCGACTGCCAGACCCCCTCGCTCAGCTGCGCCGGTTTAAGCACCACTATCTCGTCGAGCCCGTTGATGGCCACCAGATTGTCCCGCTCCGGATTTTCCAGCTGATGGACCAGCTCCCGCAACCGAGCCGGATCGGCCTCCTCCAGCGCCAGCACCGCCACCACCCGGGGCTGGGCCAGATCCAGCCCGAGAAAACGGGCCGCCTGCTGCAGCTGATCGACTCGCCCCTCGCCACGGATAAGCTGCAACACCAGCTCCTCCTTGTGGCGCTTGTCCCACTGCAGCTGTTCGGTGAGCGCCGCCTGCTCCAGGATCAGCTCGGCGGTCATCCGCACCAGCTCGGCGTAAGCACGCACTTCATCCGGGTCGCCGGAGATGCCGATCACCCCGATCAGTTCCCCCTGATAGGCGATAGGCAGGTTAATGCCGGGCCGCACCCCCTTGAGCTGCAAGGCGGTCGCTTCGCTGATCTCCACCACCCGGTTTTCGGTCAGCGCCAGCACGGCCCCCTCGTGGCGCTGATGGATCCGCTCCGGATTGCCGGACGCAATAATGAGGCCGCGTTCGTCCATCACGTTGACCGAAAAGGAGAGGATCTTCATCGCCCGGCTCACAATCTGGCGTGCGAGCATGTCATTTAGCTGCATAGGTACTCCGCTGAACCAACCGGGAATAACCAGAGGCGATGACCAGTCTCTGTGGCTCATCCATCACGTTGACCGAGAACGACAGGATCTTCATCGCCCGCGCGACGATCTGACGGGCAAGACGCTCATTTAGTTGCATAACATCTCCGGACAAGAGGCAGATCAGGCGGTGCTGCCCGCGTTAACCGGCAGCAGATGGGCGCAAAGATGCCACATCATCAAGACAAGCGAGAGGGGGATCGCTAGAATAGGCCACTTTACCCGATGTGTGCCTCGCCATGGAGCAGGAATTGCGTGCTTGCACCCGCCTGCCTGTGATGGCCCATCCCTCCGATCTGGACTGTGCTATGGATTATGAATTTCGCCGCGACCCGTTTGGTGGCTATCGCGCCCGGTTCTCCATGGGCCATGAAGCCATCGGTCAGTGGTTGATCGACGAGGTTGGCAAGGATGAAGAGAAGCTCGACGAGCTCTTCTCCATCATTGACCAGCTATCCAACCGCACCCGAGCCGAATACCGGCTCAATGGCGGTGACTACTCCCTGCTGCTGACCCACGAAGAGGCGGAGGTGAAAGCCAACGCCCTCAATATCGAGCTGGATGAGGATCTCGACGATCTCGCCTACTACGATGATGAACAGCTGGCCATGTGCGGGCTGGAAGATTTTGCCCAGGTGCTCGGCTCCTGGCGCGCCTTTATCCGTAACGAGGATATGGGCTGATTGACCCGATATCGGGTTAAAATACGAAATGAATATGTCGGGCAAACATGCCCTTTTGCCTAACTCAACAGGATTGACTATGTCTATTTACGATTTTGATGACGAACTGCCGGAAGACGAAGAACAGGAATCCACCAAGAAAGCCGCTGCGCCTGCCAAGAAGAAAGGCAAGCAGGTGATGAACACCCAGGTCAACCTGAGCCCGCGCGATGCCAGCCGCCTCAACGGCATGCACGTTGAAGCCATCACCACCCTGGACGACGTCAGCCTGCCAAAGAACGTCATCTTCAAGGCTGGCCTGATCGCCCTGGGTGAGCTAGAAGCCAGCAAGCGCGCCGATATCATCGCCCGCGTGATCGCCGAATCAGGCCGCTAATCCCCCCTCTGAATGCAAATAAGCCGGCGCTTTGCTCCGGCTTATTTTTTCTGCCATAGATGGCACCGCCCGCCGTTACGCCCCCCTACCAGCTCATCATAACTTCCGTTGGCATGTAATGTTGCCAGCGCGCTGTTGAAGCGCCGTACCACATCGGCCCCATCGGGTAATTTGCGCGAGACAATCAGATAGAGCGCCTCGGCCTCGCGAAAATAGGGCAAAGGTTGCAAATGACAGGGGTCGCCAAATGCCTGCTGGCTGGCGTCCGCCATCACGGCATCATTCATGGTGATCAGATCGACCCGTTGACGCGCCAACAACTGCAGACACTGCGTCAGGGTCTTGGGGCTCTGCACGATCAACCCGAACTGCTTTACCACGCTATCAAAGTTGCTGGATCTCCAGCCCAGAGGCATACACACTTTCAACCCCTGCCATCGGCCAGCCAGCACGGCCTGACTGCCGCGGTAGGTGAACCATGGGAGGTGATCGAGATGGATGGGATCGCTGTAATAGAAATCAAGCTCGCGCTCGCGGGTGCGAGCATACGGGTAGGTCGCCGTGGCCAGGCCATTGAGGGCCTGTTGATAGCCCCGGGCCCAGGGCAGATAGTCCACAACCAGAGCGTGATAGCCGGCAGTGTGCAGCACCCGGGTCACCAGTCGGGTGCTCTGCCCGCCCTCCGGTAAATCGGCGCCGGAATAGGGGGAATAGTCCCCGGTCACCAGCGTCAACGGGGCACTGGATAGCCATCCACACCAACAACCGAGCAGCCACCAACAGTGCTTCATCCCGACCTCTGAAATTCAATGAATGCGAACAGGGAGACGATCCTGATATTAGCCGCAACACCGGTAATTGATGCCGTTATCATTATCTGGGCAAATCAGGCCCCCCATACCACTCAACCGTTGATTCACGGCATCCCGATATCTGCGTTGTGATGACCCTCCAAGATCCATCAAGCCGGAGTCACGGCTCCGGCTTGATGGTTTTATGCTCCCCCCACTAATCATTTATCGCAACGGGGCCACCGTGGTAAGGCTCCGGGAACCAGCTTATCGTAATGACCACTGGCGCGAGCTTCAGCCAGCACCTCGTTGAAGCGTTCAATCAGCTCATGCCCCCCTTGCAACTTGCGCGAAACCAGCAGATAGAAGGTATCGCGCTGGCGAAAATAGGGGAGCGGTTGCAGATAGTTGGGATCACCGAACACCTGCATGCTGGCTTCTGCCGTCACCGCATCGTTCATTGGCATCAGATCAACCCGCTTGAGTTCCAGCATTTTCAAGCACTGCGCCAGACTCTTTGGGCGGGTGAGTTGCAAGGAAAAACGGGCAATGACCTCATCCGCGTGACTGGTACTCCAGCCTGCGGGAATGCAGACCCGCAATCCCTGCCATTTGCCGTCAAGCACTGCATCGCTGCCCTGATAGGTGAACCAGGAAAGGTGATCGATATGGAGCGGAGCACTGTAATAGAAGAGCTTGGCCCGCTCGCGCGTCCAGGCATAGGGGAAGGTGGCGGACGCCAGGCCGTTGCGCGTCAGCTCGTAACCCCGGTTCCAGGGCAAAAACTCCACCTTCAGCTCGTCATAACCCGCCTCACGCAGCAGGGTGGTGACCAGCCGGGTACTCAGGCCGCCATCAGGCAGTGCAGCCCCCGAATAGGGTGAGAACTCCCCGGTCACCAGCGACAAGGGGGCGCATGACAACCATCCACACCAACAACAGAACAACCAGCCATAGTGCTTCATCACCATCCCTCTTTTTACTCTCTTGTTGAGTATAGGAGGCTGGCCCGGATAACCCGCACTGGTTGCCTTTGCGCCGATGCAGCTGCTAAGGTGCGGCCCTTTTGTTACAAAGGAGTTCCGATGTTACCCCTACCCGACACACTGATCTGGGGAGCGCTGGCGCTGGCCACCCTGCTCTGTCTGGCACGGCAACGGCGGCCCGGTTTCCTGCTGCTGGGGGTAGCCCTGCTGCTGGCGCTCTGGCTCGCTCGCATCACTCCGACCGCCCTGCTGGTGACACTGGCCGCACTGCTGCTAGCCTGGCGCCTGCCCTCACTGCCCGGCCATGGCCGTACCATCGCATGGGGCGCCTTGCTGATATGGGCGGTAGCGCTGACCCTGCATCTGATCCCCGGATTCAGCAATCTCAAGGTACTGGATCAGGCTCTGGCAGGGCCCGCCAGCGTGCCGTTCAATATGTATCTGAACCTCGACAAGCCGCTGCTCTTGTTTGGCTTGCTGCTGGCCTGCCCGACGCTGCTCGGCAAGGGAGGCAGCATCCGCTGGCGCCCGCTGGCCCTGTTGTTGCTGCCGTTGGCCGCCCTGCTGGTCATCGCCTGGCAGTTGGGGGCACTGAAACCGGAGGTGGGGCTGCCTCACTGGTGGTGGTTGTTCGCGTTGAACAACCTGCTGTTCACCTGTGTAGCGGAGGAGGCGCTGTTTCGAGGGGCGATTCAGCAAGGGCTGGCCGAACGCTACCGCCCCTGGATTGGCATAGTGGTGGCCGCCAGCCTGTTCGGGGCGGGTCATCTGGCGGGTGGCGCCCTATTGGCTCTCTTCGCCACACTGGCGGGCGTCTGCTACGGCTTGGCATTCCAGCTGAGCGGGCGGCTCACGGTGGCGATCCTACTGCACTTCGCCTTCAACTTCGCCCATCTGGCGCTGTTTACCTACCCGCTGGCACGGGCCTGATCTCAGCCGCGTGGCGCCTTGCCTTTGAACGCCTTGACGCTGCGCTTGGCCTGCGTGCGACGATTGGCCTGCTTGTCGCGAGCCGGGCGCTTGCCCTCCCCGCTGGCGGGCTGGTCGGTGACCGGGAATCCGGCCAGATCGCCCAGCGGCAGCTCGCGGCCGGTCAGGGTGCGGATGGCTTGCAGCATGTCACTCTCGCCATGACAGACCAGCGAGATGGCCAGCCCTTCACGGCCAGCCCGGGCGGTCCGGCCAATTCGGTGTACGTAGACAGGGGCGCTGGCGGGCAAATCCAGATTGATCACCACCGGCAGCGCCTCCACATGAATGCCGCGCGCCATCAGGTCAGTGGCGACCAGCACCCTCACCCGACCCTCCTTGAAATCATTGAGCGCCTGCTCGCGCACCGCCTGCTCCTTCTCGCCATGGAGGGCGGCCACCGCAATGCCCGCTTTGGCCAGCTTTCTGGCGACCCCGTCGGCATCATCCCGCGCACTGATAAAGACCAGCACCTGCGGCCACGCCTGCTCCTTGAGCAAGCTGATGAGCGCCGGCACCTTGCTGCTCTTGTTGACCAGATAGAGCCGCTCTTCGATCTCGTTCACCACGCTGTTGAGGGGGTTGGCCTCGATGCGGGTGGGCTCGCGCAGCAAGCCGTTGGCCAGTGCCTCCAGCTCGGCAGGCAGGGTGGCAGAGAAGAGCAGGGTCTGGCGATCCGCCGAAATAAAACCGAGCAGCGCCTTGATGTCGGGAGCAAACCCCATCTCCAGCAGACGATCCGCCTCATCCAGCACCAGCTGTTGCAGACCATCCAGCCCCAGCAGTTGCTGGGTCAGCAGATCCCGCAGCCGCCCCGGCGTCGCCACCAGCAGCTGTGGCCCCTGCGCCAGCTCGGCCTGTTGCCGCTCCTGAGGCACACCGCCGCAGAGAGTAACGATGCGCAGCCCCAACGCCTCGGCGCCCTCTTTTAGCGCGGCAGTGACCTGGATCGCCAGCTCGCGGGTCGGCACCAGCACCAGACCCTGCACCAGGCTGGAAGCGGGATCCAGCCGCTGCAACAGCGGCAAACCAAACGCCAGCGTCTTGCCGCTGCCGGTCTGGGCCAGCGCCAGCAGATCCTGCCCCGCCAGTGCCGCCGGAATAGCCAACTGCTGGATGCGGGTCGGCGTCTGCAAGGTGGCGGGCAAAGAGGCCAACAGGGCGGGATGGAGGGCTAGTTCGCTAAAGGTCATGGCGCTACGTCAACAAAGAAGTGGGAGGCGAAGTCTAGTGAGCGGGGGGAAAGAAGTAAAACCCTATCCACCATGGACCGACCGCACGGTGCGGGCGGCAGGCTGACTACACTTCACCTGACACCTTGCCAAGAGAGACCCGCCATGACCAGACACCTCCCCCTCCTGCTGCTCGTGGCTGCCCTGCTCGGCAGCGCGACGCTCGGCCTGTCGCAGACGACGGCAAGCGACAAGGGCACAGAGCAACCGAAACCGGTGCGCGTTCTCAATGCCCACCTTGGCGAGCTGCCGGGGCTGATCAATGCCGACAAGACAGGCCCCTTCGTCGATCTGGTGCACGCCATCGATGATCTCTACCCCGATGTGACCATCAAGATCACCATCTACCCCATCGCCCGCGCCATGGCGGGGGTAATTGCCGGCAAGGCTGACCTGGGGCTGCCCGCCATCCGCAATCTGCAGGATGCCGAGATGCTCCCCTATCGCTTCAGCACCCGCAGCTTTGGCAAAGTCACCCATATCATCTACAGCAATACGGCTTACCCCGTCACCACCGACATGGCCTACGGCATCGTGCCCACCAAGCGGGATCTGCTGATTGAAGCAACCCCGGGGTTTCTGCCTATCCCGCTCCAGCGATCCATGAGCATCGAGCAATCCCTGCGCAAGCTCTCCCGTGGTCGCATCGACGCCTTTATCTGGGCGCAGGAGGAGGCTGACCTGATGCTGCGCCAGCTGCAACTGACCAATATCCATCGGGAGCATTTCGGCGACTTCGAGGATGTCTTCATCATTACCAAGGGAACCGCTGGCGACGAGATGGACCGCTTCCTTGGCGAGGCGATCGACAAGCTTGCCGCCTCGGGCAAGCTGAGCGAGATCTACAGCAAGCTGCATCTCCCCTATGTGCAGTGGCAACCGCATTCAGAGCCACTACCACAGGCCGTCAAATCCCCCTGAATCGCGAATATCGCCCATAAAAAATCCCGCCGAAGCGGGATTTTTTATGGCTTGCAGCCTTACAGCACGGCCAGCGCGGCGGCGTAGTTCGGCTCGTCGGCCACTTCGGCGACCAGCTCGCTGTGCAGCACCTTGTTGTCACCATCCAGCACCACGATGGCGCGAGCGGTCAGCCCGACCAGCGGGCCGGAGGAGAAGGCAACGCCGTAATCTTCCATGAAGGCCGCACCACGCAGGGTGGAGAGGGTCACCACCTTGTCCAGACCTTCAGCGCCGCAGAAGCGGGACTGGGCGAACGGCAGATCGGCGGAGATGCACAGTACAACGGTGTTATCCAGCGCGCTGGCCTGCTCGTTGAACTTGCGCACAGAGGTCGCGCAGGTCGGGGTATCGACGCTCGGGAAGATGTTCAGGATTTTGCGCTGACCGGCAAAGCTTGCCAGGGTCACATCGGAGAGATCCTTGGCCACCAGGGAGAAGGGCTTGGCTTGCTCACCGGCGACCGGGAAGTGACCCGCGACGGAAACCGGATTGCCTTGCAGAGTGACTGTGTTGCTCATGTGTTATGTCCTTTTTATTGGTGTAGTAAAAATCTGTGCTCCAGTATAAGCCTGTCACGTCCTCACAAACACCCGACAACATCAGGGGAATAAAAGGGGTTGACCTTGGACTTAACACCAAGGTTTAGACTCCCCCTCAGTAATCAGGGATCTCGCAGGGGCGGGATCCATCTAGAGGGACTCATTATGAGCAAATCCTGCTGCAATCATCAGCACGCCGCCCCCATCAAGGCCGTCAGCAAGGCGGTATCCGGCCAGAGTGAACATCACCACGATAGCCACTGCTGCGACAACACCACGCCCGTCAGTGGCTGTTCAGCCACGACGCCTCATGAGCACGCATCCCGTGATGGCAATGAATCACCCGGGGATGATGAGCCTCCCCGAGGAGGTTGCCACGATCAAGCGTGCTGCAGTGCACCCTTATCGCCGGCTCACGATCATGAACATGATCACGAGCACGATATGCCACCTGCAGACCCGCTAGTTGCGCCAGAGCAAGGCAACAGCCGCCACAGCTGGCAGGTGCTGGGGATGGATTGCCCCAGCTGCGCTCGCAAGATCGAGACCGCCGTCAGCCGGGTGAGCGGCGTGCAGCAGGCGCGCGTGTTGTTTGCCACCGAGAAGCTGGTAGTGGATCTGGCCCCCGGCCTCTCCCCCGATCCCGTCACCGCCGCCGTACTGGCCGCCGGTTTCCAGCTCAAGGGGGAAAGCGCTGGCAAGCAGGCCGCTGGCCGCGAGCAAGCTTCACAACCGACCCTGTTGGGCAATCTGTTTGGCAAGGAGCTCGGCAACTTTTTGGCCAAATACTGGCAGCCCCTGTCACTGGCGGGTCTGATGCTGGTCGCAGCTCTGCTACCGAGCGAAATCGGTAAGCCGCTGTTTACCCTGGCGACCCTGTGGGGTCTGTGGCCTATCTCCCGCAAGGCGTGGGCGCTGACCAAAAGCGGCTCCCCCTTCGCCATCGAGACCCTGATGACGGTGGCAGCGCTGGGCGCCCTGTTCCTCGGTGAAACCGCCGAAGCGGCCATGGTGCTGCTGCTCTTTATGCTGGGGGAACATCTGGAGGCCTACGCCGCCGGGCGCGCCCGTGCCGGGGTAACCGCCCTGATGGCGCTGGTGCCTGACAAGGCGCTGCGCATCCGTACCACTGCCGAGGGTGAGGTGCGGGAAGAGATAGCTGCCGATCAGCTGCGTCCCGGCGATATCATCGAAATCGCCCCGGGTGCCCGCCTCCCCGCCGACGCCCGCCTGCTCGATGAGCTCGGTGCGTTTGACGAGAGCGCCCTGACTGGCGAATCCATTCCGGTGGAACGCCGTCAGGGTGACAAGGTGCCAGCCGGCAGCCTGGCCGCCGATCGGGTGCTACGCCTCGAGGTGGTATCCGAGCCCGGCAACAACGCCATCGACCGCATTCTGCACCTCATCGAAGAGGCCGAGAGTCAGCGCGCCCCTATCGAGCGCTTTATCGACCGCTTCAGCCGCTGGTACACCCCGGCCATGATGCTGATCGCCCTGCTGGTCGTCATTGTCCCGCCGCTCGCCTTCGGCCAGAGCTGGGACGAGTGGATCTATCGCGGACTGGCGCTGCTGCTGATCGGTTGCCCTTGCGCGCTGGTCATCTCCACCCCGGCAGCGGTCACCTCGGCGCTGGCCGCAGCTACCCGTCAGGGGGCGCTGATCAAGGGCGGTGCCGCGCTGGAGCGACTGGCCCATATCGACACCGTGGCGTTTGACAAGACCGGCACTCTGACCCTGGGCAAACCGCAGCTAACCGAACTGGTGAGCCTTAATGGCCAGCCGGAGACCGAGTTGCTGGCGCTGGCGGCTGCCATCGAGCAGGGCTCTCACCACCCGCTGGCCCGCGCCGTGGTCGCCAACGCGACCGAACAGGGACTGACTCTGACGGAGGCCCGCGACCTGCGTGCACTGCCGGGCATGGGCGTTGAGGGACGCATCAACGGTGAGCTGTGGCAACTGCTGGCACCGAGCCGGGTGGCGACCCTGAATATGGAACAGCAGACCCGGATTGGTTCGCTGGAGCGGCAGGGCAAGACCGTCGTGGTGCTCTGCCAGAGCAGCGGCGACCAGGCGCTGCCGGTCGCCCTGCTGGCGCTGCGGGATCAGATCCGGCCGGAGGCGGCAGCTGCGCTGCAAGAGCTCAACCGGCTCGGGCTCAACAGCATCATGCTGACCGGGGATAACCCCAACGCCGCCGAGGCGATCGCCACCGAGCTGGGCATGGGCTGGCGCGCCGGTCTGCTGCCGGAGAACAAGGTGGAAGAGATCGCCAAGCTCGCCAGCACCCGGAAGGTTGCCATGATCGGCGATGGCATCAACGATGCCCCCGCCATGAAGCGGGCCAGTATCGGCATCGCCATGGGCGGCGGCACCGACGTAGCGCTGGAGACCGCTGATGCGGCGCTGACCCACAACCAGCTCGGCGGCATCGCCGCGATGATCCGGTTGTCGCGGGCGGCACTGGCCAATATTCACCAGAATATCGCGCTGGCGCTGGGACTGAAGGCTATCTTCCTGGTCACCAGCCTGCTCGGCATCACCGGCCTGTGGATTGCGGTGCTGGCCGATACCGGCGCCACCGCGCTGGTCACCGCCAACGCCCTGCGACTGCTGCGCAAACGCTGATCCGGACAAGGTAGCCAATACCTATCCCCCAGAAGCCGTCCCCAACCGGGACGGCTTTTCTTTTTACTCTCACCACACTCCCCGTAAAAGAAAAAGCGCGCCTGCCGGTCGGCAGTCGCGCTTTGCTTACTCTCTCGGAGTTATCCCACCCTTGGCAAGGTGGAATTCAACCCGGGGACGCCGAGCCATCCCCCGGGCTCAATGGGTTTGCCTATGGTGTTGCCTCAGCCACGCTGACGCTCAGGGTCGGCTTCTCCTTGTCCATGGCGGTAAAGACAAACTTGTAGTTACCCGCCTTGCTCAGGGTCATACCGACGTCACTCCCTTCTTTGCAAAGGGTAAGAGGAGCTGAAACGGTCAGCACATCGCTCGGCGCACACTTGCCGTAGTTGGCGATGTTCCAGCTGGCATCGGCGATCTTCAGGGTAGTCTGACCCAATTGTCCATCGGTTACCGGCACGGTCAGCCCGTACATGTAGTTGCCATCAAAGCTCATCTGGTTGACCGCATCCCACTGACCCAGGAAGCCACGCACAAAGATGCCCGTGTTGCCAAACGGTGGCAGGGTGCTCAGGTCGGTTTTCTTGCCAAGCGGCAGACCCGTCCCCTGCACACCGGACTGCGGCTTGACGAACACCGCGGCCGACCAGGCACCCAGCGTCAGGGTGCCGCCACTGACAGCGACATCACGGGCGATGCTGTTGCCAGCGTGGTGAGCGGAGCTCAGTTGCAAACCGCTCAGGTCGATGGGCTGATCGTTGCCATCACGGAAATCGCCGATACTCTGGCTCTGATTGGTGGCGTTGATCATCACCACCAGACCGTCGATAGCCGGATCCAGATCCGCTCCGGCATTGACGCCATCATCCACCGTCATCACGATCAGGCCCGGCACCTGATCCGGCCCGGTATTGCGGAAATCGACCCGCTTGATCACCTCGGCCCCGCTTCCAAGACGCAGCAGACGCGATGATTTGCGCAGCTCCGCCAGCTCCTGATAGAAGCTCACCATGGTCTCCATGTCGGTGCCATTTGGCTTGCCGTTGAGCGTCAGCACCTTCTCGATCAGCGGATAGTTGTCGCCATCCTTGTCCTTGCGCGGCAACCCCTTGTCAAAGTTGTTGTCGGCCAGGGTGTAGTCGACCTTGTTGTACCAGTCGCCCGAGTCATAGCTGTCCCGCTCCATGGACTTGGAACGCAGCAGCTCGACACCGGCGTGGGTGAAGGGGATACCCTGCCCCAGCATGGCGGTGGCGAGCGATACCCCCTGCATCCGCACCAGATCGGCTCCGGCAGGTGCCTTGTAGATCAGGTTGTCGAACAGGGTCTGGTTGTCGTGCTTGTCGACATAGTTCTGCACTTCCACCGGATCCTGGGCATAACCGGCAGGTTGACCGTTGTAGTCGATCTCGGCGCCTTTCTTCGGCATGCCATCCTTGTCGGTCAGCACGAACTCCTTGAGGTTACCCGCCATGCCGAGGCGCACCAGATCGGACTGGTGCAAGGCCGTTGCCAGCTCCACCTTGCTCATTTCGTTAGGCTCGGCGAAGGCGCCGTTGCCAAAGCCCTGGGTTTCACGAATGGCATCTTTACTATCAAACGGACTGCCGCCACGCACCGCATCACGCAAGCGGTCGGAGAAGGAGCCGATGCCGGTACCGCCCAGATGCTTCTGGGTCGCCTGCACGAAGCGCTTGTCATCCTGCACCTCGCCGAAGTTCCACCCCTCGCCGTAGAAGTACATCTCGGGATTGACCTTCTTCACCGCGGCCAGCGCCTGCACCATCTGATCTTTCGGGTGGTGGCCCATCAGGTCGAAGCGGAAGGCGTCGATCTTGTAGTCACGCGCCCAGGTCACCAGGGAGTCATCCATCAGCTTGGCGAACATGGCGTGTTCCGGCGCCGTGTTGGAGCAGCAGGTGGAGTTTTCGACCGAGCCGGTCTCCGGATTGAGGCGCTGATAGTACCAGGGCACGATCTTGTCGAGCACCGACTTGGGTCCCAGTCCCGCCTCGTTGGTGTGGTTGTAGACCACATCCATCACCACGTTCATGCCGATGTTCTGCTTGATGGCCTTGACCATCTCGCGGAACTCCAGAATACGTTTGGTCCCCTCGGCGTTGGTGGCGTAAGAGCCTTCCGGCGTGGTGTAGTGGTAGGGGTCATAACCCCAGTTGAAGGAGTCGACACCGCGCAGATAGCCGGAGAGCTCCTGCACCTGCGGATTATCCTTGCCGTCGCCTGACTTGAGAGCATCCAGCACCTGGCCGACAGTCTGGCCGCCACCGCAGTAGGTGCCAAATTGGGATGTTTTCACATCCGGATTGACCTGACAGAGCTTGCTGAAGTCATCGCCGATATTGGCCACCTTGGCCGGATCCTCGTTGACGGTGGCGATATCGAACACCGGCAGCAGGTGCAGGTGGCTGACGCCGCTTTTTGCCAGCGCTTTCAGATGGTTGACCGGCACAGAGTCGGGCTGGGTGAGGCCGACAAACTTGCCGCGCTTCTCTTCATCGGTGGAGGCGTCGTTACCGGTCAGGTCACGAACATGAGCCTCATAGATGGTGATGTCGGCAGGATTCTGCTGGCTATGGGGCGCCTTGAGGCTATCCCACCCTTCCGGTTTCAGCGCAGGATCGTCGAGATCCACCACCTGACTGAACTCGGAGTTCATCGCCAGACTCAAGGAGTAGGGGTCGGTCACCTCGTAGTGCTCAACCTTGCGGCTCAGCGGGTGGTAGACCTCCATGTCGTAGCGGTAGAACTGGCCAACCAGCTCGCTGCCCCCTTCGTAGCTCCAGCTGCCGCTGGCGCTGTCGAAGGTCATCGCCACTTCACCACTCTTCTGGTGGCTGGCGTTGTAGAAGGCCAGCTTGACCGACTTGGCGGTCGGCGCCCAGAGGCGGAAGGTCACCCGGTTGCCCTCCACCACGGCGCCATAACTCAGCTTGGTCGCCTCGGGGGCATAGAGCGCATCGAGGGCTCCGGCGCTCTGTACCAGAGTTGCCCCCTGCAGGATACCGTCAGCATCGGTGCCGATAGCCACCAGTTCGCCCTTGAGCAGGGGCTTGAGATCTTTCCCGGCAGGCAGGGCAAAGGCGGCTGCATCCTTGAGGTGCGGATATTTGGCCTGCTGCTCGGCAGTCAGACTGGTCGCGGTCAGAGTGACATAGGGGAAATCGAACACCCCATCGGCATTGGCCTTGATGGTGCCCGAGTCGGTGTAATAGAGGCGCACGTGGGGCTTGTCCTTGCCCCTTGCCAGATCAGGGTATTGCCATCGATCAGATGGGCGCTGGCACCCGCCACCCCGAAGGCGGCGGTAAAGGCCTCGGCGCGGCTGCCGAACAGATCTTTCTTGCCCGCAACGATGGCCACGGTGCGATCCGGGTGCTCACTGAAGATCACCTTCATGTCGCTACCAGTCAGGTTCGCCAGATCGCCGTTACGGGCAATGAAGTTGATGCACCCTTCCACCTTGTTGAGCGGCACCACCCAGGCAGGACCAAAGCTGTCGGCGGTGGCGGGCGTCTTGCTCTTGTCATCCCACCCGGTATTCAGGCCGCTGTCAGCGGTAGCGTTGCAGGCATCTTTGTTCCACAGATGCAGGCTGTGGCTGTCAAAGGGCGTTTTGGCCCCTTTGGCTGCCGACTGGGTATCCACCAGTGCAATGACCACCTGATTGTCGCCGGCAACCAGCAACTCCTTCGGGGGATCCATCTTGGGCAGACGGGCAACAGGCCCATCAGTGACTTCAGGCGTAGGCGGTGTAGGGGGGACGGGTTTCACACCGGAGGGATCAGAGCTGTTGTCATTACAGCCAGACAAAAGCGCGAGCAGTGAGGCTGTTACCAGCGCCACTTTGGTCTTTTTCATATCCATATTTTTATAATTCCCGCTGTAGTTAGTCTCGATAGTCGAGCACCCGGTCATTGCCAGGCGGTGCCATATTAATCAGCGGCAATCGATTCAAATGTGAGCGGAAGGGCAAAAAAACCATCCAGTTTCAACAAGATAACGTTTTCAGATTGAAACTTCGATCCGGCTCACAGACCTCGCGGCCATTTGGCCTCATATCTGGAAAACGGCAGTCACGGGGTCAGAAAAGCAATGTCTGATCAAGTGGATAGACAAGGAGTAAACAATGAAACGGATTGAAGAGCAGGCACAACGACTCGATCAGGAGTATCAGGCGATCGGGCAGCTATTCGACCAGTTCTGCCAGCAGGCGGGCGCCCTGGCCGAGCAGTATCACTTCTTCAACTGGCCCGATTATGAAGACTCGCCCCCGCTGAGCCGCGCATTCACCCTGCTGGGGGAACCCCGCGAACTGCGGCTGCGCTGTCAGCCCGGTGAGCGCTCAGCCCTTCATGGCCTGATCCAGGTGGTCTCGGAGGATGGCACTATCGATGCCAGCCTCGGGTTTCGCGCCGATGGCCAGCTGCTGCTGGAGTCGGGCAAACTGCTGGACAACCCGCCCGGACTGCTGCTCAAGCTGCTGCTCGGCGCAGTGTGGCAACACAAGCCCCAGGAGGAGATCACCGGGCAACCGCACTGATATTAGGAAGCCAACGGCACTGAAACCAAGGGGGCCAACGGCCCCCGCTATTTATCCTATGCGCTGGCGATCTCGATGGTCACATGCACCAGCTCTTCATGGATCGCCAGCCGCTTGCGGATCTGCTGCGCCGGTAGCGGATTGACCATCAGCAGAGAGAGCACACAGGCATACTGCTGCTGCCCTACCCGCCAAACGTGCAGATCGCGGATATCGGTGCCCGGCAGCTCGGCGATGACCTCGCGGATCTCCGCCACCAGCGGGGTATCCATCTCGGCATCCAGCAACACCCGACCGGAGTCGCGCAGCAGCCCCCAGGCCCATACCGCTACCAGTCCGGCGCCGACTATGCCCATCAGCGGGTCGAGCCATTCAGCCCCCCACAGCATCCCTCCCACCAGTGCCAGAATCGCCAGCACCGAAGTGGCTGCATCCGCCAGTACGTGGATATAGGCGGCACGCAGGTTGAGATCCTGATGACCGTGCTGATCGTCATGGTCATGATGATGATCGTGGTCGTGATGATCATGATGGTGGTCATGCCCATGGCCGTGATGGTGATGGTGATGGTGATGGCCGTGATCATCCTTGAGCAGCCAGGCACAGGCGAGGTTCACCAGCAGCCCCACCAGCGCGATGGCGATCGCCTGTTGATAGTGGATCGGGCTGGGATCGAGCAGCCTGAACACCGACTCGAACAGCATCAACCCGGCCACTCCCACCAGCAACAGGGCACTGGTGAAGCCACCCAGCACCTCGATCTTCCAGGTGCCGAAGCTGAATCTGTGGTCGCGAGCAAAGTGGCGGGCAGCGCGATAGGCCAGCACCGAGAGACCGAGCGCCAGCGCGTGGGAGCTCATGTGCCAGCCATCCGCCAGCAGTGCCATGGAGTTGTAGAACCAGCCGCCGCCGATCTCCGCCACCATCATGATGACGGTCAGCAATACGGCCCAGCGGGTCTTCTGTTCGGCCAGCGGATTGCCCTCGTGAATGACGGGTTGATGGCAGTGGGATTGAGCGAGGGATGACATGGATTTCTCCTGAGAGCGATGATGCAATATACTATACCCCAGTATAGTTTTATTGATCGAGAGGATCCGTCATGTCCCACACCATTCACGACAAAAAGAAGCTGCTGACACGGGTGCGCCGCATCAAGGGACAGACCGGTGCGCTGGAGAGCGCGCTGGAGCAGGAGAGCGACTGCGCCGCCATCTTGCAGCAGATCGCCGCCATCCGCGGCGCCGTCAACGGCCTGATGCTGGAGGTGCTGGAGGGGCACATGCGCGAGCATCTCGGCGCCCCCGATGCCACCCCGGCCGAGCGGCTGGAGGATCTGGATCAGGTGGTCAGCGTCCTGCGATCCTATTTGAAGTGATCAAGGTGGCACTGCCTGCCAGTGGCACCATCCCTTCAGGCTTGACTAGCGTCGGGCTTGAGCCACCGCCAGCTTTACGCCATGATGTCCAGCCCGGCTGACCGCCGGTTTTACTGGACAGTCAATTTCAAGGATCCCCCATGTTTGAACACGTCGATGCCTATGCTGGCGACCCCATCCTGACGCTAGTCGAGACCTTCCACAAAGACACCCGCGAGCAGAAGGTGAACCTGGGGATCGGCCTCTATTACGACGAGCAGGGCCGCATTCCGCTGCTGCCCTCGGTACAGCAGGCCGAAGCCCAGCGCGCTGCCGCCCCGGCCCCGCGTCCCTACCAGCCGATGGAGGGGGCCGCCAACTACCGCACCGCGGTGCAGCACCTGCTGTTTGGTGCCGACCATGAAGCGGTCAAGGCGGGTCGCATCGCCACCATCCAGACCATCGGCGGCTCCGGCGCCCTGAAGATCGGCGCCGATCTGCTCAAGCGCTACTTCCCGACCTCCGAGGTATGGGTCAGCAACCCGACCTGGGACAACCACAAGGCGATGTTCGAGGGGGCCGGCATCAAGGTGCACGACTACCCCTACTACGATGCGGCCACCGGCGGCGTACAGTTCGATGCAATGATCGACTGCCTGAGCGTCCTGCCAGCAAAAAGCATCGTGCTGCTGCACCCCTGCTGCCACAACCCGACCGGGGTGGATCTCTCCCGCGCCCAGTGGGATCGGGTGATCGCGCTGGTGGTCGAGAAGAATCTCATTCCTTTCATGGACATCGCCTATCAGGGCTTCGGCGACGGGCTGGAAGAGGATGCCTATGCCATTCGCGCCATGGTGGCTGCGGGGGTCAGCTTCTTCGTCAGCAACTCGTTTTCCAAGAACCTCTCCTTCTACGGCGAGCGCTGCGGCGGCCTGTCGGTCATCTGCAAAGATGCCGAAGAGGCAAGCCGGGTACTGGGCCAGATGAAGGCCACCGTGCGTCGCAACTACTCCAGCCCGCCCACCCACGGTGGCCAGATCACCGCGGCGGTGATGAGCCAGCCGGATCTGCACGCCCTGTGGGTTGACGAGGTGACCGGGATGCGCACCCGCATCAAGGCGATGCGCGAGAAGCTGTTCGAGGTGCTGAGCGCCAAGGTGCCGGGCCGTGATTTCAGCTACTTCATCAACCAGCGCGGCATGTTCAGCTACACCGGCTTCACCCCGGAGCAGGTTGATCGTCTGCGCGAGGAGTTCGCCGTCTATCTGGTGCGCTCCGGTCGCATGTGCGTGGCGGGCCTCAACAGCCGCAACGTCGACTACGTGGCCGATGCCATGGCCGCGGTGCTCCAGGGCTAATCCGCACCAGCCCCGCTTCGGCGGGGCTTTTTGTCTGTTTCATTCGCTTGTGGAGTCTTTATGGATCTGATCGCTCTCTCTCGGCTGGGAGGTCGCCATCTGGTCACCCTGCACCTGCTGCTCGACAACCAGAGCGTCACCCGCACCGCCGAGCGGCTCTGCACCACCCCCTCCACCGTCAGCAAGACCCTCAACCAACTGCGGGATCTGCTGGGGGATCAACTGCTCTATCGCCAGGGCAACCAGCTGCTGCTCACCCCCATGGCAGAGCGGCTGGCCCCGACCCTGCACCGGCTGCTGGGGGAGCTGAACGGCCTCACCCGCCAGAACGCCTTCAACCCGCAGCAGTGGCAGGGCAGCTTGCGACTGGGGTTGCGCGAGAGTGTGATGACCTGGCCGGTGGGCCCCATTCTGGGTCAGCTGATGAAAGAGGTGCCGGGCATGGTGCCGGAGATCTGGAACAAGGATGAGCAGGGGCTGGAGGCGCTGGCAGCGGGCAAACTCGACTTCGTGATCCTGCCACATGACCAGAGCCAGCCATTGCCGCGCCAGCCGGGGCTGGTGTGGGAGACCCTGCGGGAAGAAAAACTGGTCTGCCTGCTGCGCAAAGATCACCCGGCGCTGGCCAAGCCCTGGGATCTCGATGCCTACCTGAGCTGGCGCCATATCGCCATCCGGGATCAGGAGCTGGCCAACCCCTTCTTCGAGCAGAGCCTGGCCCAGCAGCAGGTACGTCGCCAGATTGGCGCCACCCTGCCCGATTTTGCCAGCGCGGCGGCCCTGCTGCCCCAGACCGACCTGATCCTCACCGCCATCGGTGGCTGGGCAGCCTGCATGGCCAATCAGCCGGATCTGGTACTGCGTCCGGCACCGTTCGATTACGGTAAGGTGAGCCACAGTCTGGTCTGGTATGGCCCGGCCGGAGACGGTTCGGCCCGTCACTGGTTCCGCCAGCGGATCCTGCAACTGGGTCGCGAATTGATTGAGCCCTGAGCCGGGCGACAGAGAGAAGAAGTTGATGTTTCGCCGCGGCGAAACATCAACGGCATTGAGGGATCAGGGGCGTTTGGTATAGATGGGGCTGGGGAAGGAGGCGACGTTGCTGCCCAGCTCCGTGATGCGAGCCGCCCCCTGCTTTCTGACCTGATCGATGCGCAGCACCTGATGCATGGGGATCAGGGTGTGGCGCACATCGGCAAATTCGCTCTTTAGCTTCTCGTGGCCGGGATCGACGATAAGCGCCGTGTGGTTGTCCCAGACAAAGTCGGCAATCTCGATAAAACCGAACAGCGAGCCCTGATTGACTTCGCGCACATACACTTCGTAGCGCTCGCTGTGGCAAATAAACTGAACCCGATATAACGCCTTGCTTTCACTCATGATTATCTGTCATTGAGGGGGAAGAAGATGGCCATTATTCTAGCCGCCGTTCTCGCCCCCTCCAATAGACAGAAATCACAGTTACGGCCTTTCCATACCGCTCCTCACGCCATAACGGTCACCGGATGACGCAGCCACTCAGCGCATCAGGGCTGGCAGTGAGACCGGCCCCAATCCTGCTGCGCGCAAGCGGCTGGCCAGCTGTTCCAGCTCGGTTTGGCTAGCCTCTGGCCATTGCGCCGCCTCCCCACGTACTCCGTGGTGGCGAAAGCCGTTGAGGCGAATGGGCACAGGCCCAAGTTGCAGCAAGAAAGCAGCGAGATCTGCGTCCAGCTCACCATTCGCATCCAGAAAATCGCTCTTGCCCGGCACGTGGAGCAGCCGCAGTTCGGTCAGCTTGCCGTGGCTTGCCAGCAGTTTCAGCGACCCCAGCACCCGCTCGCGACCATAGCCGGTCAGCGAGTGATGCACCGAGTCGCGCCACCCCTTGAGATCGAGCATGGCGCCGTCGAGCACCGGTAGCAGCCGCTGCCAGCCGGTTTCAGCCAGCGAGCCGTTACTGTCGAGCAGACAGCCGAGATGGGCCAGATCCGGCGTGGCCTTGATGGCGGCAAACAGCGCAACCACGAAGGGAAGCTGGGTGGTCGCCTCGCCGCCGGAAACGGTAATCCCGCTCAGCAGTGGGCCGTAGCGGCGCAGCAGGACGAGCACGTCGGCCACCGTCATGGTGGCGGTCTTGGGATTGGCACTGCGCGGGCAGACATCCAGACAGGCATCACAGTCGGTGCAGAGCGACGCCTGCCAGCGCACGCTGCGTTTGCCAGGACGACTCTCATCCAAAGAGAGGGCGCCACTCGGGCAGACTGCGAGGCAATCGCCACAATCGTCGCACAGCCCTATGGTGTGGGGGTTATGGCAGCCGGGGCAGCGGAAGTTACAGCCCTGCAGAAACAGCACCAGCCGGTTGCCCGGCCCGTCGACACAGGAGAACGGCAGCACCCTGCTTACCAGGGCGCTGCGTGTTGGCAAAACATCAGCCATCAGGGCGAACTCAATACTCGCCGATGGTCGATTCGTGGGCGACCACTCGCGGTGCCCGCTGCCGGATGGCGGTCACTTCACTCGCCTCGGCACCGAGACAGGTGGTCTGCAACCGCGAGCCTTCTTCTGCAAAGCGGGCCACGTCGCTCTTGCGGATCATGTAGCCGGTCACCCGCACCAGATCGCTGTCGGCCACGTTGGCGGTGAACTCGCGCATACCGATGGCGAGCGCCCCTTTGCAGAGCTGCAACAGCGCCTGCGGGTTCTGGCGGATGGTGGAATCCAGCGTCAGGATCTCGCTGATCCCAGAGTGGTAATAAGTGTGGTGCGGCGCCAGCGCCAACACATGGCTGGCCGGATCCGGCTCATGACCGTAGGGGATGCGCACCCCGGGGGTCACCGCCACATCGATGCTGAGGCCACCCTGTGAGTGCAGCAGCGCATGACCACCCCAGGCGTGGGTCTGCGGGGTACTGGTCACAAAGGCGGAGAGCTGGGCCGAGATGCGATAGCCAAGCTGGTTCGCCTCCTCGCCGTGGCCGTAACGATCCGGCAGATTCTCTTTATCCATCAGGATATTGACCGCTTCCGCCATGCCGTAGATACCGAACATGGGGACGAAACGATCCTCATCCAGCAGCCCCTCTTTCACCAGGAAGCTGTCGAAGAAACCTGACTCATCATGGAGGAAAGCGGCGCGCGCTTCGATCAACTGGGAGGCCAAACGGCAGTAGTGGGGCAGCAGGCAGCCGAGGAAGTCATCGATCCCCTGACACTGCTCGGCGACCCGCTTGAGGGAGATGCGCACCAGGGTATTGGCACCACCGGCCTGCGGCAGGGCGTTGTAGCAGCTGACGATGCCAAAACCACGCTGGTCGAAGGTGTCGCGGTGGATCGGGTAATTAGCGATGTGCGGCTTGCTGCACTCGGCGATGTTCTTCACCGCCTGCAACAGCAGGCTGTCCGGGGTCTGCTCCGGATCGTGGAAGAAGGTGAGGTTCGGTGCCACCTGCTTGAGCTCGTTGTCGATGCGCAGGATCAGGCGGCAGATGCGGTTGTCATCCGGCCCGATGTTGACGTGCATGAAAGCGTCCGGCAGCACCCTGTCCAGATAGACCCAGAACCCCTTCAGCTTGCGATAGAGGGCCTCGTCATCCAGTTCGCCGACGAACGGCAGCAGCAGATGGTCGAGCCGACCCAGCCAGACCGGCATGCCGGTGACGGAGGGGACATGGTGATAGAGGATGCGCAGGGCGTTGAGCGCCTCGTCGAAATCCTGCGGCGCCGCCAGCTCCAGCCAGGCAGAGCCCTGACTCAGAAATTTTTCATAGTCCGGCAGCACATAGCGCGGCTTGTAGGGGGCATGCCCTTCGAACATGTCGCAGATAAATCCCTGCTCCATCGCCTCGGCGACTGCAGCAGGCAGGTCGGGGTAGGGCAACGCATTCTCGGCGGCCAGCGCCAGTGCATGGCTCTTCTGGGCTGCGGAGAGATGGGGATCGCGCACGATACGCTGACAGGTTTCGGTCAAAGACATGGGACACTCCTTCACGGACAGAGCCCATATCCTCACCGTTTGCAGGCTTTTTTTGAAGTGACATTCACAACAATACGAATGTCTCAAAAAGACATCCGCAAGAAACGATCACACCCCAAACAGAACGGGGGCCTTGTCTGCCGACAAGGCCCCCGTTGTGCGGATCAGGGCTCGATGATGATGGGCGTGCCCGGTTCGATGGCGCTCCACACCTCGTCCAGCTCGTGGTTGAGCATGGCGATGCAGCCATTGGTCCAGTTGGAGGGCTGAACCCTGCGGTTGCCAATGCTGTTGCGCTGGCCGTGGATCATGATCATGCCACCCGGACGAACACCCAGCTCATTGGCGCGCTTGATGTCATCCAGGTTCGGATAGTTGATATGGATGGCTTTGTAGTAGCCGGAATTGGTCTTCTTGTAGTCGAGGGTGTAGCGCCCTTCCGGCGTACGCTGATCCCCTTCCTGCTGCTTGTGCCCCTTGGGCGCCGGGCCCAGAGCAATCCAGTAGCGCTTCAGTTCCTTGCCATCCTTCATCAGGGTCAGGCTATAGGTCGACTTCTTGACCACCACCAAATCGGCTTTTTCGGTAAAGGCAAAACTCAATGCGGGCCAAAGCCCCAACAAACACAGTAATACGGCTCTCATTCCATCCCTCGACAAGCCTCTGGTGCGGGCTTTTCTTGTTACCAGATCATCTGAACGATGCCCGCCGAGCGGCGAGCGAGCGCCATGATATTGGATCGCCATCAATACTCAATATGCCCGGCAAAACATATCTTGCCGCAGTAAGGCCATCCTCCTTGAACGCCGTCATTTGGCATTGGTAATTAACAGTTAAAACAACAAGATACCAGAAATTATCGCGCTGGCACCCGGGGCAATGATCGGCGAAGATAACACTCCACTCCCCGACAGGATCATGCCATGCGCTCTTCGTGCCGCCTCGCCACCCTGCTGTTCTCGCCACTTCTGCTCTGGCTGCCTGCCAGTGTCGCCGCCGATGCACTCTGGCTGCGCGAGCCCGCCCTCTCCCCCGATGGCAAGCAGCTTGCCTTCACCTGGCAGGGGCGCATTTTTGTCGCCAGTGCCGAGGGTGGCCCCGCCACAGCGCTCACCGGCAGCGACTACCTGAGCCAGCGGCCAATCTGGTCGCCGGATGGCAAACAGCTCGCCTTTGCCGCCAATCTCTACGGCAACGAAGATGTGTTCGTGGTACCCGCCAGCGGCGGCGAGATGGTGCGCCTCACTCGCGATTCGCGCACCGATCTGCCGCAAGCCTTCAGCGCCGATGGCAAACGGCTGTTGCTGAGCAGCCAGCGCTTGGGCGCGCCCGATGCCGACCATTTTGTCGCGGAAGGCTACCAATGGGGCGAGCTCTACTGGACCCCGATCACCGGCGGCACCTTGCAGGCCGATCTGCCGCTGCCTGCGACCCTGGCTCGCCCGCACGGGGAGCGGCTCGCCTATCAGATGCCCGCGGCGGATCAACCCTTTCGCAAGCATCAGCACTCGTTTGCGGTGCCCCGTCTCTGGCTGTTTGATGGCAAGCAGCACAAGCAGCTGACCGAAGATCGGGTGGCGGCCACCGATCCGGTCTGGAGCGACAAGGGGGATACCCTCTTTTACCTGAGCGAGCGCAGCGGCGATTTCAACGTCTGGCGCCGGGATCTCGCCAGCGGCAAGGAGCAACAGCTGACCCACTATCAGGGCCATCCGGTGCGGGGGCTCAGCGCCTCTCGCAATGGTGATCTGGTCTGGTCATGGCTGGGTGAACTCTATCGCCTCGATGCCGGTAGCAGCGAGCCACGCAAGCTGTCCCTCACCCCGCAAGTGGCGAGCGCGCCGGATGAGGCGAGTGAGGCCCTGACCCTGGCAGACGAGGCGCTGGTCAGCGAAGAGGCGGACGAGCTGATCCTGGTAAGCGAGGGCAACCTGTTTGCCGTCGACCCCGAGCGGGAGCGGGTGCGCCAGCTGACCCGCGATCCGAGCGAGCAGTCCAGCCCCCTCTTCGCCGAGCAGGGCCGCGCCCTCATCTATCTGTCGGAGCAGCAGGGGCACGCCGCCCTCTATCGCCTGCGCAAGGGAGATCCGGATCTGCTGTTCAGCGATCCCGGCACTCTGACCGAGAGCCTGCTGCTGGCCATTCCCGGCAAGGGGATCAGCCGTCCGGTGCTCTCCCCCGACGGCAAGCAGCTCGCCTTCGTGGTAGATGGCCAGGCCATCCACCTGCTGGATCTGGCGAGCAACAAGCAGCGGGAGCTGGTGCCTGCCAGCTTCAACCCCTCGCGCCACGAGGTGCATCTCGCCTTTGCCCCCGACTCCCGCCATCTGGCGCTCACCTTCCGCCCCGATGCAGCAGAGCAGGAGATCGCGGTGATCGACACGGCCAATCCCAAGGCCAAACCGGTCAATGTCAGCCTCAACGGCTATCAGGATGGGCAACCGGGCTGGAGTCAGGATGGCGCCATCCTCTACTGGCAATCGACCCGGTTTGGCGCACTGGGGCCCGATGGCGAGCCCCTCGTCACCAACCTGCTCGGCATTTACAGCAGCCGCGCCGCCAGAGCCGATGCCATTGCCGAGCTGGAACCGCCGAAAGGGGGATACGGCTTTGAGAACGATCGTCTCAACCATCGCGAAGCACTGCTGCTGCAACCCACCGGCACCCTGCTCGCCAGCCGCATCATCGGCGACCAAGTGATCTATCTGGTGGAGGAGATGGGGGTCAACAGCGAGAGCGAGATCAAGGGCTACAGCCAGGATCTGCGCAAGGGCAAAACCAGCGAACTGTTTGGTGAACAGCCCGGCCCCGCGCTGGCAAGCCTCAACCAGCAGGGCACCCTGGCTACCCTGGTGCGGGAGGGAGAGATCACCCGCATCCACCTCGACTCCGGCGACGCCACCAGCGCCCCCTTCGCCTTGCAGCCCACCGGCCGCTGGCAGGAACGCATGACCGCCGCCTTCGATCAGATCGCCCGGCTCACCCGGGATGAGTTCTATCTGGACGATATGAACGGGGTGAACTGGGACAGCTATGTCGCCGCTTACCGCCGCCTGCTGCCGGGCATCGGCAACCCGCGGGACTTTGGCAACCTGCTGGCGGAGCTGGCTGGCGAGCTCAATGTCTCCCACACCTGGGGCAATGGCCCCGCCCCCTTCCCACGGATGGCGGACGAGACCGCCAGCCTCGGCGGCTACTGGCAGGATGGCGAGCAAGGGGTGATGCTCACCGCCCTGCTCTCTGGCGGCCCGCTGGATCAGGAGAGCAATATCGCCCCGGGCGCCCGCCTGCTCGCCATCAACGGCAGCCCGATTGCCAATCAGGCCGAGCTGGATCGGGCCCTCAACCATCAGGTCGGTGCCCGGCTCGCCCTCACCTTCCAGCAGGCGGGCAACAAGCAAACTGACGAGGTGGTGCTCACCGCCATCGACAAACAGCAGGAGTACCAGTTGCAACAGGCTAGCTGGATTGAGAAACGCCGGGAGCTGGTGGCCAGTCTGAGCGGAGGACGGGTCGGCTACGTCTATCTGCCGGCAATGAATAGCGAGGTCTACGATGCAGTGGTGGCGGATGCCCTCGGCAGACAGCGCAATCGCGATGCGCTTATCGTCGATGTCCGCTTCAACAGCGGCGGCTATCTCGCCAATACCCTGGTGGAGTTTTTGACCGGCAGCGGCAGCACCAAGGGGATGGCCAGCAGCTGGCCCCGTCAGGGCAAGGGTGAAACCGACGCAGCCACCCGCCAGTGGACCAAGCCTTCGGTGGTGCTGGTCAACGCCGCCAGCTACTCGGAAGGCTCCGCCTTCCCCGAGTACTACCGCGCCCTCAAGGTCGGCCCCATCGTCGGAGATCCGGTGCCCGGCACCGGCACCATGGTCTACAACCACGAATCCCGGCTGATCCCTGGGCTCGCCTACGGCATTCCGACCCTGGGGCTGCGTAAACCGGACGGCACCTTCTACGAAAATCAGGAGCTGATCCCGGACGTTCAGGTGCCGCTCACCCCCGCCGACATGGTGGCCGGGCGCGACCCGCAACTGGAGGCGGCGGTACAAGCCGCCCTCAAGCAGTTGCCAGCCAGCGCCAAATAACGGCGCCCATCGAGCTCAACGAAAGCGAAACAGCTCGCGATGCAGATGCCCGTCCGGCAACAGCCGGGTCAGGGCATCTGCCATCCCCTCCGGCCCGCAAAACCACACCTGCTCGGGCGCATCCTGCGCGATACGGGTCAGATCCAGCCGCCCGGCCCCCTTGTCCAGATGCAGCTGATAGCGCACGCCGGTGCGATGACAGAGCTCGGCCAACCGCCGGTGGTAGACGGCGCCTGCCAGATCCGGCGCACACTGGATCAGGATGATCCCCTCGCCCCGCTCCCCACGGGCAGCCAACCCCTCCAGCCAGGCCACAAACGGCGTGATGCCGATTCCGGCCCCCAGCCAGAGGGCTCGGCCTCCTCTCTGCGGCGCGACAAAGGCGCCATAGGGCCCGGTCACCACCACCCCATCCCCGGCGCGCGCCTCTGCCACCAGCTGACGGGTATGATCCCCGAGCGCCCGCACCGCGATCACCAGCTGGCGCCGATCCGCTGACACCCGCACCAGGGTAAAGGGGTGCGGCCCCTCTTTGGCGTCAAATTCGAAAAAGGCAAACTGACCCGGGCGGTAATGAGCGAGCGGCCGCTCCAGTTGCATGGTCAGCTCACAGGTGTGATCCGCCAGCGCCCGCACCGCAATGACCCGGCCCGGATGGCGATCCCGCGCCCCTACCTGCCCCAACAGGGAGTAGAGGGCGCCAATGGCACCTATCCCGCCAACCAGCCAGATTGATACCCCCACCGGGGTCATGGCCCCCACCTGAGGCAACAGGCAGAGCCCGTGACACCAGCCCGCCAGATAGATGAGCGGGGCCAACCGGTGGATCAGTCGAAAACGGCCATAACTCACCAGCGCCAGCAAACTCAGCACCACCAGCGCGATCAGCAGATAGAAACTCCATTCACCCAGGGTATTGCCAAGGGCATGGAGCGAGATGCCATTGCCTGCTCCAACCTCAACTCCGGCAGCGCTGGCCCCACGCCGCGCGGGACGACTCAGCCAGCCTGCCGAGACCGCCCACTTGGGAGCCTCCACCACCAGCCAGTGAGCGATCAGCGCCAATGCACCGCCGATGGCCATCTGACGGTGCAATCGCAACATCCGATCCAGACCGCCACACCAGAGCTCCAGCTGCGGCAGGCGCAACGCCAGCAACAGCGAAATCGCCATATAGGTCATCCCCAGCAGGCCGGTCAGCAACAACATCTCATGGCGCCAGGGCCACACCCCGTTGGCATCCCCCGCATAACCGAGCCACCAGACCCCGACCGCCAGCAGTGGCAACAGCCACCAAACCCGTTTATCAGACATAACATGCTCCCTGGTTCCATCGCTGCAGGGCCTCATCTCCCTGCTCATGGCGCCATTACACACCCGTCCGGTCACAAGACTTTGCCAGAGGGGGAAGGTTGTGTGGCAATGTGTGACAAACGGCAACAAAAGAGGGGCCGACTGGCCCCTCGTGATCTCGCTTGCAGGCTCGCCTCTTTTCATAGGGGATGGCGCACAATCCACCTCCGCTGTGATTGACGACCTGCCAGAAAAAGGAATCAAATGGGGACATTACATATCTGCGGCGGAAAACCTGCAGCCCACTCTTCCGGACAAGGAGCCCCCCTTGCTTGCATCCACCGAAAAACGCTTCTGCCCCCACTGTCAGCGCGAGACCAACCATGTCGTGGTGCTGGTCGACAAATCCTTTGGCAAACAGCCGACACCGGAGCAAAAGCGCAAAGCGTTTATCAAGGACTTCATTACCGGCTGGGCGGCAGGCCCCTTTCTGGCCAACATGGATCGCTTTGAACGCCACGCCATCTGTGAAAAATGCGGAAATAAAGTCATTGATGAATGACCAATCATGACCAAAAAAGACACGTTACCGGGTACTGTCCGCCTCGCTGTAGGTGACAGGTTATAAAACAGAAAGGGGCCAACCGGCCCCTTATGATGATGACTTGGTCGCTGTGGCTCGCTTTCGCATCAAGCGATACAGCAGCTTGTTGTATTTCGCCCAGGAGTGGATCAGCAGGAAGATGCCGAACAGCAGGGCCAGAAACAGTTGCCCCACCTCGACGGCATCCAGCGAGCCGATAAAGCTCTGATTCTCTTCCGTCTCCAGATAGTTGAGCCAGGGTTGCAGCGCCAGAAACAACCAGCCACTCCAGGTCACCAGCAGAAGCAACAGATCCCGCAGCCGGTACTTCCAACTGCGCCGGGTGCCGTTGCTGATGATCATCTCGTTCGCCAGCTTATGTTTTGTCACGGAACGATTCTCCTCGGTCAGGACTCTCCCACACGGCCAACTGGCCACGGCGACGCAGGATCGCCTTGGGCACTGCCACCACCACGGTCACCAGATTGAGCAGCCAGTAGATGAGCGGATACCAGACGCACCAGATAAAGCTGCGGGCCATGCTCTTGTCGTAGTGGTGGTCGATAAAGATGCTGACCCCGAACTGCAGCAGGCAGATGGCGGTCATCATCACCCCGGTCCACTGGAACAGGTGTCCCACCGCCAGCCCGCTCAGGTTCGGCTCCATCAGCCAGATCAGCGCCAGCAGCAACATGCTGTAGCACCAGGCCACGCTGGAGAGATACTCCAGCAGCAGCAACCAGAAGCGGCGGTTGCGCCAGCGCATCGCCTGCAACCCGTAGCGCAAAAACACCTCGGCGCCCCCCTGCGCCCAGCGCAGCCGCTGCTTGTAGAGGCCACGCACCGTCTCCGGCATCAACACCCAGCAGAGCGCCTGCGGTTGGTAGTGGATGAGCCAACCGGCCAGCTGCAACTTCCAGCTGATGTCGATGTCCTCGGTCACCATGTCATTGCTCCAGCCGCCGACAGCCTCGACCGCCTGCTTGCGAAAGGCCACCACCACCCCGGAGACGGTGAAGACGGTGCCGTAGATCCGCTGGGCCCGCTTGATGAGGCCGATGATGGAGCTGAACTCGCCAGTCTGGATCTTGCCGATGATGGTGGAACGGGTGCGCACCCGCGGATTGCCGGTGACCGCCCCGACCCTCGGGCTCTCGATGAAGTGCTTCACCATCCAGCGCACCGCGTCATAGTCCAGCACCGCATCCCCGTCGATACCGACCAGGATCTCCCCACTGGCCACGGCCAGCCCGTTGTTGAGCGCCATCGCCTTGCCCTGGTTGTGCTGATGGAGCACGGTCAGGCGCGGATCCTGCTGCGCCAGCCGATCCAGCCGCACGCCGGTGTCATCCTTGCTGCCATCGTTGATGGCCAGCACCTCGAAATCGGGATAACGCTGGCGCAGCAGGTGGCCGATGGTCTCCTCGACGTTGGCTCCCTCGTTGTAGCAGGGCACCATTAACGTCACTTTGGGGTAATAGGGGAGCTCCAGCCCCTGCTTGGCCAGCGCGATATCCCGCCGCTCCCACTGAAAGTAGTAATAGAGGCCGCCACAGACCCACACCATCGCCATCAGGCTGGGATAGGCCAGGGTAAAGATGGCGATGCCTTCGAGAAGCTCCTTCACCGTGTTGCCTCCACGCGGGTGGCCGAGGCAGCACTGGCAGCGACTGGCGGGGCTGGCAGCTGGGTCGGCTGAGGCTGGGTCTGCACCGAGAAGACCGGCTTGAGCACCGACGGATCCGGCTGATTGTTGTGAAAATCATCCGGGTAGTAACCAAAGTTGGTCACCCCCTTGCGCTGGATGATCTCCATCCAGCGCGCCAGCTCGGCATCGGGGATGGGCTGGTCGGTGCGCCAGTTGCGGCTTTGCAGCTCGAACACCAGCCGATTGGCCGGTACCTGTGCCAGTGAATCTTCCGCCAGCTTGGCCAGCCACTCATCGGGGTTTTCTGCCTGCTCCATATAGGGCATGGCCATCACGGCGGTGTAGTCATAGGCCTTGGCAAACGCCGCCATACTCTGGGCAAACCACTGCTGGGATTGCGGCTCGGTCACCAGCGCAGCATAGATGTTGCGGGCGGTCTTGAGCCCGTCGGCGCCCCCCTGCCGATAACGGGCGGCGGCATCGCGCAGCGCCATGGTGAAGTCGATCAACAGATCGGTCTTCTGCTCCCCTTGCGCCTGCAGCGCGTCAGGAGTGCGCGCCAGCGGCATCGGCCCCTCGTAGTCACTGAGGAAGGCATCGTCATGGAACAGCAGACCATCGAACTTGGTGTAGAAGCCGAGATCCTCATAGATATCCAGCAACAGCTGACGGCTGGCAGGATCCCAGGGTGAGAGGCGCAGATACTGCCCCTTGGCGGGGGTGCCGGTACGGCTGTCGGTGACATAGGCGTGGTTCGGCCCCATGTCGTAGGCCATCACCGGCATCCAGGCGAACACCTTGACCCCGGCCCGGGTCTTGAGCTGCCAGGCGACCCGATTGAAGAGATCTGCCTTGACCGGCATATGACGGTTGGGGAAATAGAGCGCCTCCGCCACCCCGTCGCCATTGTCATCGGCATAGGCCTGCAGATAGACGGTGGTGATGCCGTAACCCTTGATCCGATCCAGCAGCATGTCGATGTTCTTGTTCATCTGCAGCGGATCCTTGTCGTAGACATAGTCCAGATCCACGTGCACCAACCGCTCCACCTGCCGCTCCCAGGTATTGCCTCCCATGATCTCGTCCAGAGTTTCGAGGCTGGTGTCCTCCTCCAGCAGATAGCGGCGCACCGTGCTGCCCGAGTCACTCAGCTTGTTGAGCCCTTCGGCCAGCGTGAAGGTGTAGGGCATCCCGGCCGCACTGGCCAGCTCCAGCGCCGTCTGGTTGAAGGCGCCGTAGGGCCAGACCAGGATCCGTGGTGCCCGACCGGTCTGCTCCCTGAGCTGGCTGGCCGATGCGTCAAAGTCGGCTTTTATCCGGGCCCGGTAGGCGGCCATGCTCTCGTAGCCATGCTGGCTCCAGCCTGCGGTGGTGACCGCTGGCTGCACGTTGCCCTGCGGGTTGGCGAACAACCCGTAGTGGGAGGTGAAGGTGTGGGAAGCCAGCTCCACCAGCCCGGACTGCTGCATCTCGCGGATCTGCGGCCAGCCGACGAAGTAGCTGCGTGGCAGCTTGTCATTGCCATACGGGACCATCTTGTCATCCGCCACATCCAGCCAGCTGCCCACCAGCGCAAAGACTGCCGGGTAGTTGTAAAGCTTGAGCAGCGGATAGACCAGCCGGTAGAAGCTCTCGTAACCGTCGTCGAAGCTGAGCAGGATCGCCTTCTCCGGCAGCGGTGCCTTGCCCGCTTTGGCATCCAGGATCTGCTGGAAGCTGACCGGGTGATAGCCCTGCTGCTTGATCCAGTTGAAGTGGCGGATCAGGGTGTCGCGCCGGATGGTCTGGGGGTAGAGCTTGAGGTTGGGGGTCAATTTCAGATCGACGATATCGTGGTAGCAGAGCACCACATAGTCGTCGGGTTGCCGGGCCGCCTGCGTCAGCGAAGGCAGCAGTGCAAGCAGCACAACAAAAGGAGCAAGCCAGCGTCTCATCACATGAAACTCCATTGCAGATTGGCGAAGATGAAATTTCCGAACTCGGGATTGCCGTCATAGATGGCCTGACGGCGGCCAAGGCCATAGCCCAGACTGAGCGCGGGAGAGAGTATCCAGTCGTGGCGATAGCTGAGCTGCCACCCCTCATCGCTGCCATAGCCCTGTTGCCAGTAGTGATTGCCACTGATGATCAGGCTCTGCAGCAGGGAGCGACGCCCATCCAGCGGCAGCCGGTAGCGCCCCGCCAGCTCCAGATCCAGATTGCGATCCTGCAGGGGATTGAAGTAGTCGACCTCCACCGCCTCGTTGCGGGAGGTGGCGCCGCGCAAGGTAGTATCGAACCACCAGCGATCACGACGCCAGAGATCCTGACGCAGCCAGCCGGAGGCGGTCAGCCGTCGGTTGCCATCGCTGATATCCATCCGATCCAGCCGCAGCGCCCCCTCGCGGGTCTCATCCTGACGCCAGCCCAGATCGAGTTGGTATTGATCGGCGTAGTTGCCGCGCGCCAGTGCCCGCAGCGGGGTGTCGGCACTGTTGAGGTTGATGGCAGTGCCCAGCGTCCAGCGATCGTCCAGCCGCCAGTCGAGGCGACTCCACAGATAGCCTTTGTGGTTGAGCTCGCTACCCGTGCCCCCCTCCAGCGTCAGTTGCAGCGGGTAGAAGGCGATCTCGGCCCCCAGCCCGGTATAGGCGGCGCGCTCGGGCTGCTGGTCGAACTCGCCAAAGCTGCCCTGACGGCGGACAAACAGTCGATCGCCGCCATCAGTGCGAGCGCTGTAGAGGCGGCTGTCGTAGCTCCAGTCACGACTGGCCTGCACCGAGCCCCCTTCGTTGCGGCCGTGGGTAACCTCGGTGACAAATTGCGGGGCCTGCTCCAGGGTCAGCCGCTGCTGCAGCTCCTGACGATCCCGGGTCAGGTTGCCCAGGGTGCGCACGGCCTGCGGCGTGCCCTGCCAGTCGCCCTTGTCGAGCCGGGCATTGAGGCGACCGGGCTCGGCCAGCACGGTGCGGCCGGCTGGTAGCCAGCGCACTGCCTGCTGATAAGCCTGCTCGGCCCCGTCGGGATGACCACGCCAGCGGCGGATATCCCCCAGTTGCAGCCAGAGCCAGGGGTTGGCTGGGGCGGTTTGCAGCCACCCTTCCAACTGCGCCTCTGCGGCACCTGCCTCACCACGCCAGGCCTGCAGCAGGGTTTTCAGCTGCAACACCTTCTCGTAGTCATCGTTGGCCATCCGCATATTGCCGGTGAAATCCCAGCGCGTCGGCGGCTCCTGCCAACCGGCCAGCAGCCCCTGCGCCGCGCCATAGCGTTCGCCATCGCTATAGGCGTAGAAGCGCTTCTCCAGCAGCCGCTTGTCTTTGGCGCGGGCCGGCGTCGCCAGTTGCTGGTAAATCACGGAGGCCTCATCCACCCGTCCCAGTCCGGCCAGCGCATCGGCGCGCGCCTCCAGCACATAGTCGGGTAGCGGCCCCTCGGCCTGCAGCGCGGCGGACTCCTGCTCGGCCCGGACAAAATCACCGAGGGCCACCAGGGTCACCACTACATCGCGACGGGCACTGATGTAGAGCACATGATCGTGAGGCGCGCGGGCCAGGATCCTGTCTTGCAGCGCCAACGTGCGAGTCAGGGAGCGACGGGCCAGCACCGGATCCTCGGTCTGGGCCGATATCCGCAACAAATTGACCGCCTGGTAGTAGTCGAGCCAGAGCCGGTCGACCGGTTTGAACAGCTTGGGGTAACGGCCCATCAGCTCCGCCGCAGCAGGCCCCGCCCCCAGGCTCACCGCTACCCGATAGAGCGCCAGCACCTGCTCGGGGTTGTCCGGCTCCAACTCCAGCCACTGCTGGCGGGCCAGCAGCTCACCCATAGGATCTTCACCCTGACGGGCGGCATAGATGCGGGCTTCGAGGATCGCCTGATCACGGCCGAAACGGGCTTCATAATCAGCCGCTGCGCTGCGGGCCAGCTCGCGGTTGCCCTGATCGCTGGCGGTGAGAAACAGCCCGAGCCAGCCATTGCGGTTGGCGGGATCACGCCCCTGCAGGATGCGGTAATAGCTGATTGCCTCGGAGTAGCGCTTCTCGTCGCGGGCGGCGCGAGCCACCCCTTCCAGCGTACTGTTGCTGATGGGGCTGAACTCGCACGGCTCACAGGCGGCCAGTGCCCCCTTGCGATCACCCCGCCACAACTGCACGGCAATCAGGTCATCGAGCACCTTGCCGTCAGCACTCTGGCGATAGAGGCCGCTCAGCCCGTGCGCCGCCGCATCCAGCTCTCCCGCCCGGGCCTTGATCACCCAAGCTTCGCGCGCCCTGTCCACCTCACTGGCACACACCAGCAGGGGCAACAGCGCCAACATCAAAAAGATGCGATTCATTCGCAACATACCACCCATAACAAACGCTGGTCGTATCGTCCCTGCACGGCCATACGGATATACACACCCGTCCGCTCCTGCCTGATGAGCAAGAGGGCTTCCTGACTTGTGTGCTGATTTCGAGGGTGAAAGGCGGGCAGTGGGCCAGCACCTTTCCTATGTGCGGCCCAGCCATCTCCGGGCGGAGATCTGAGGCTTTCCGAACCCGATTCACATCGGGAGTGGCAAGACGGGCGATTCTGCCGTTGTGGACAATTTAGTCAATCCGGCAAAATAGGAATGGTTATCAAATGGATTGGTCTGCTTGATATTTATGCACAAAGATAGCGACAAAAAACACTATTGATAAATTAGGCAAAACCGTGTGGATTGCGGGCTCCATGACAGTGCCACCCACTATTCGTAGTCATGTTCATACGAATACATATCTGATGAAAAGATTGCGGGCCCAATCTACAAAGCGACAGGGCACGTCGCAACCTACCCGCAAAATGGCAACACCAGACGCTGTTGCGACAACAAATAGCCACGATAAACAGTGCTCCCGGCCTGATCGCCGGGAGCACCGTGAATTACGCAGCTGACGCTCGTCGGTAATGGTTAACGATCCACGCTTCGAAATCGGCCAGCATGCGGGTTTCCGACTCGCGGTTGTCGGCGATAAGCTCGGCGCCGTGTACCACCCGGATATGGGCGTCGAGCGGGGTTCCCTCACCAGCCGCAGGGCGCTGCTGCGCGGCGGCCATGCAGGCTTGTGCCAGCTGCCATGCGTCGGCGGCGCTCAGGTTGCATGCCTCGGCCAGCGGCACCGCGCTGAATCCCTCACCAGTCAGGCTGCGCAGGGTCGCATCGTGGCTCATGCCATTGCCCGGCCCCCAGTAGTGGGCGGCCAGATCCGGCCCGATGCGCGGGTTGTCGGTGAGGTAGCCATCACGCTTGAGGAAGTAAGCGCGAGTCTGCTCTACCGCCATCAGCGCCAGCAGGTAGCCGTGATAGGCGCAGGCAGACTCCTGATTAAGAAGGTGCGGGATGGCCAGCAACGGGCGCGGGCTCTCTACCCCGACGATCTGGCGCTCCCACTGGCGGGCCAGCGCCAGCACTGCCTCGGGAGTGCGCTCGGCCTCATCCATGGCGTAGAGATCCCGCTCGAAGTAGGCCACCAGTGCAATCTGGCGCTCGTTGAAGGCACGAAACGGCTGGCGCGCGGCGATCATCTCCTTGATGAGGGCATCGGGGACTGCCTCTCCCGCCGCATTTCTGGCGTAGCGTTTGAGCCAGTCGGCATCGTCCAGCAGGCTGTCGCAGAACATCGACTGGGTCTCGGCATAGGCCATGGAGGTGGGCGGAAACTCCTGTGAGAAGCAGGGGGCGTTGCCGGTGACATTGGCAAAATGCGCGGCATGGCCTCCCTCGTGGAACAGGGTGTTGAGGCCGTTCCAGCCGCTGCCCACCTGCGCCGGGTCGGCCAGGCTGGTGAAGTTGACCACCGCCGGCACCCACTCCCCCTGCTGGAAGAAGCTCGGCACCGGGCCGTGGCAGAAGCCGTTCTCGTATTTCCCCTCCCGGGTCAGCAAGTCCAGCGTCAGGGTCGCCCCGCGATACTGGATGCCGAGACGGCGGAAGCTCTCGACCCAATCCTGCAGCGCCCGCGAGAAGGGCACATAAGGATCGAGCTGGCGAGTCACGTCGCCGCTCACGCTGTAACGCAGGTTGTGGGGCAGCAGGGCCGCCTCCCCCTTGGCTGCTTTCAGCTCGGCGAGGCTCTGTTGCAGCCGGACGTCGGTGCGGGCGATGAAGTCGTCGAGGATGGCGAACAGCTGCTCCGGGCTCATCTGCTCGTTCTTGCGCACCTTGTAGTCGAAGTAGTCGCGATAGCCCATGGCGCGGGCAAAGCGGTTGCGGATTGCCACCACCTCGAGAAAACCGTTGCCGACCACCCACTGCTCCAGGGTGTGGAACATGGCGAGCGCGCTCTGGCGCACCGCCTCGTTCGGGCTGGCGGCAAGGGCGGTGCTGGCGGCGGGCAGGCTACCGGCCACCTGCTGGCCCTGCTCATCCAACAGGGTCAGTTTCAGCCCCTTGCGGCGGGCGAACAGCTCCGCCTCGGCGGCCACCAGCTCGTCCATCAGGGCAGCGGCGGCCGGATCCTCGATGACATTGCATTCGAAGAAGGCGATCCAGCCTTGCAGACCGCGCTTGAGATCATCCTCATCGGCCTGCGCCAGCATCTCCCGCAACGCGGGCAGACGGGCCGGATTGGCACAGAACGCCTTGTAGGCCTGCTCAGCCGCAGTGAAACCGGCCTGATCATCGCTGGTGCCCATATAGGTGGACCAGAACAGATCCTCCTTGCGCCTGTGTACCTGCAGGTAGTCGGCGTTGAGCTGGTTGAAGTAATTCCTGGCAATGGAACTCATAAATTCCCTCTTGTTATGGGTTCACCCGCAGCGGGCCCCACTCCTTTTTTTGATGAAATGCCAAATCATTCACACTCTTCGGCAAAAATTGCGCAGGGATGCGCATGAACACGCTACCAAAAAGTGGGGCGCTCTGTCTGCTGGCTATACTGTTGTTCAAACACTCATTTAAGAAAGGTCAGCAAACGGCTGAAAGTAAATGAGTTGTTAACTTTGACAACCTGGCTGCAGCGGTACAGAGCCACCATAAAACGGGATAACGAGGGTTTAATCATGTTCAAGCTCGGTGATATCACCGTGAGCCGCAAATTGATCTTGCTGCTCACGTTGGCGTTTGTCGGTTTTGTCTCGCTGCTGTTCATCTCGGCCAACGCGCTCAAACTCAATCTGATGAGTGAGCGGGAGGCGCGGCTCAATGCGGTGCTGGGCCAGGCCATGAGCCAGATCCAGTTTCTGGCCAGCACCTTGCCAGCGGAGCAGGCCCAGCAGGAGGCGCGCAAGCTGCTGACCCACATGCGCTTTGATGGCAACAACTACCTGTTTGTCATCGACGAGAACCGCAAGATGCTGGTGCATCCTATCCGCCCGGAACTGGTCGGCCAGAAAATGGGAGAAGGTGGCGCGGCCACCGCTGGGCAGTTCTGGTTCCAGATGGTGGATATCGCCAAGGGGGGCAAACAGGGCACCCTGCAATATGTCTGGACCGGCCCGTCGGGCGAAACCGCTGACAAGCTCTCCATGGTCTCCGGTTATCAGCCCTGGGGCTGGATCCTCGGCTCCGGCATGTTGCTGCAAGATATTCAGCAGACCATCTGGGCTCAATACATGAAGATGGGCACCGCCACCGCCATCGCCATCCTGCTGATGGGGCTGCTGGGCTGGCGCATCACCCACTCTATCGTCGCCCCTCTCGGCCAGATCAACGACGCCATGCAGCGGGTCGCCAAAGGCGACCTGATGGTGAGCATTCCGGTACAGGGCAAGGATGAGCTGGGGGTGGTCGCCCGCTGCACCAACCAGAGTCTCGATGCCATCCGCCATGCCCTGCTGGAAGCCAGTCTGGGGGCCCGCAACGTTGCTGATGCAGCCCTGCGCATCGCCGCCTCTGCCGAGCAGACCAATCAGGCGGTCACCAGCCAGCGGGATCAGCTGGCCCAGCTCGCCACCGCCATGAACGAGATGAGCGCTACCATCTCCGATGTGGCCGGTCACGCCGAAAATACTGCGCGGGATACTCAAGAGGCCACCGGTGAAGCCGGGCTCGGTAACCGTGACGTGCACGCCAGCGTGCACGGCATCAAGGCGCTGGCCACCGAGGTGGAACAGGCCACCGTGCAGGTCAATCAGCTCAAGGAGGGGGTGATGCAGATCAGCGAGGTCACCGCCGTCATCAGCGCCATCTCCGAGCAGACCAACCTGCTGGCCCTCAACGCCGCCATCGAGGCAGCCCGGGCCGGTGAGCAGGGCCGCGGTTTTGCCGTGGTGGCCGACGAGGTGCGCCAGCTGGCCAGCCGCACTCGCCAGTCTACCGAAGAGATCCAGAGCACCATCGCCCAACTGCAGCAACGGGCCGTCACCGCTGCCAACGCCATGGATACCAGCCGCAAACTGGCGGAGAGCAGCGTCAACCAGTCGCAGCAGGCGGGGCAGGATCTCACCCTGATCGTCAACCGCATCCAGCATGTGAGCGACATGGCAACCCAGATCGCCACCGCTGCCGAACAGCAGAGCATGGTCGCCGAGGATATGAACCGCAACGTCAGCGGCATCAACGACTCGGCGCTGGAGATGTCACAATCCGCCTCGCAACTGGCGCAGGAGAGCGAGCTGCTGGCCGGTCTCTCCCGCAGCCTGGATGAGCGGCTTGCGGTATTCAAACTGGGCAAGGCGTCAACCGCAGCCCCGATGATGGCTCCCGTACCTCACGCCTCCGGCGAGCAGCGCGCACGTCACTGACGGCGTCAACCCGTGTCGCTTTGTCACCCGACCTGCCAGCCCGACTGGCAGGTTTTTTTTCGCCCGCAACACGCAATCAGCATGCATCTTATCGCCATATTCAACGGGGTTCGGCACAGTTCACCAACAAGAGAACGATTTAAAAACAACCGGTTAGGATTGGCAGCACTCCGTTTGATGGCGTATTTAAACATTTAACTTCAAATAATTAATCAATGAGGTGCACAATGCTGATGGCCGAACATGTGGCCCATCAATACCCATCCAGTCATTTGGCAAACTGACCGAAAGGTCGGGACGCAAAGCCTCCGGTCTACAGACGTGTTGTCCAGGATAGCGGGGTTGCCACACACCAGTGTGCATCGGGGAACTCCCCGGCCAACTGACTGCCCACATCTGTCGAACAGAGGAATGTATGGCAGCAAAAATCCAACTCAATCACATCGCCGCGGTGCTGGCCCTGCTGGCCAGCGGCAGCGCCCTGGCGCATGGCTACATCAAGCAGCCCGAGAGCCGCAACTACCTGTGCAACACCGGCGGCAACAGCCAGTGTGGTGGCGTGCAATGGGAACCGCAAAGCGTGGAGGGCCCCTCCGGCTTCCCGCAAACCGGCCCACAGGATGGTCAAATCGCCTCGGCGGGCAGCCCGCGCTGGAGCGAGCTGAACATCCAGACCAGCGATCGCTGGACCAAACGCGAAGTACAGCCCGGCCCCTTCGCCATCAGCTGGACCTTCACCGCCAACCACGTCACCCGCAACTGGCGCTACTACCTCACCAAGCAGGACTGGAACCCCAACCAGCCGCTCACTCGCACCTCGTTCGACCTGACCCCCTTCTGCGTCATCGACGGCAACATGGTGCAGCCGCCCAAGCAGGTGACCCACAACTGTACCCTGCCGGAGCGCACCGGCTATCAACTGATCCTCGGCGTGTGGGAAGTGGGCGACACCAGCAACAGCTTCTACAACATCATCGATGCCAAGTTCAAAGATGGCAGCCAGCCGCCACTGGAGTGGAGCCAGGCAGGCACCATCTACCCCTCCATCGACCTCGCGGTGGGTGACAAGGCAATGACCCGGGTATTCGATGCCAACGGCGAACGTCCCGAACTGCAGACCGTGCTGACCATCGCCACTGCCGAGCAGGGCCAGAAGAACAACTGGGCCCACGCCCTCGCCAGCAAGATCAACGCCGAACAGAGCCAGATCCGCGCCGGTCAGCAAGGGGCCGATGGCCAGTTCAATCCTGTCTACGGCATGAACCCCGTCTATCTGAAACGCGACAGCAAACTGGAGCGGGTCGAGATTGACCTGCAACAGCTGCAACCGCCGGTGGTGGACAACATCAGCGTCAGCGGTCTGGCCAGTGACTATGTGCTGGACAACGGCAAGGCAACCCTGGACTTTACCGTCACCGCACAGGGCGATCTGGCCGTTTCCAACACCCTCTATGATCACGGCGGCGTCGCCAGGGGTGAAAGCCGTGCAGATATCAAAGACAGCAGCCACACCTTTACCATGGCGCTGGAAGGGCTCACGGCAGGTCACCACCAGCTGGTGATCAAGGCCACCCCGAAAGCGGGTGGCGAGACCCTCCAGCAGACCCTGGATCTGATGTTCAAGGAGGCGAGCAGTGGCGGCGACTACCAGTTCCGCTTCCCGAACGACATCAAGTCTTACACCGCCGGTACCAGGGTGTTGCAGCCGAAAAACGGCAAGGTCTATCAGTGCAAGCCCTTCCCCTACAGCGGCTACTGCGTGCAGTGGGCCACCACCGCCACCCACTATGAGCCGGGTGTCGGCTCCCACTGGCAAGATGCCTGGATTGAGCTGAACTGATCCGCGCAAGCGCAACCATAAAAAAAGGCGTCACCCCGAACGGGGGACGCCTTGAAAAGCCAAACCTTGCGGTTTGCATACCAACGGAACCAAGACCTCACTCTTCACTTACTTCACACACTCAACACACTCTTCAAAACAGGGTTTGTCCATTAACCCTGCCATTTTCCTCCTTCGACAATCACATCATTCGGATCGGTATCAGGGCTCAGCTTGTCACGCACATACTGGTCATAGAGTTTCAGCAGGTACTTCTCCTCCCCCAGCTTGGCGAGACGGTCGTTGACCCAGTCACGCAGCTCGATATTGCCCTTCTTCACCGCCGGGGCGATGGGATCTTCCGAACCCAGTTTTTCGGGCAATACCCGATAGCCCGGATTCTCCTTGGCCCAGCTGAACAGCACCAGGTTGTCCTGGGCGTAGGCGTCGCCACGGCCCTGGGCCAGCGCCTGCAAGGATTCGGTGTTCTTCTCGAACTTGAGCACCTTCCACTCCGGGTGGTTGCGGGTCAGCCAGATGTCGGCCGTGGTGCCGGTGGTCACGATCAGGGTCTTGCTGGCCAGATCGTCGAGCTTCTTGGCCGGACTCCCTTCCGGCACCAGCACCTGTATCGCCACTCGCAGGTTCGGGTTGGTGAAATCCACCACCTCGCGCCGCTCCGGGGTCACCGTCATATTGGCGAGGATCAGATCCACCTTGTCGCTCTGCAGGAAGGGGATGCGGCTGGCGGGCTCCACCGCCACGAACTCGATCTTGCTCTCATCCCCCAATAGATCCTTGGCGAAGCGGCGGCCCAGATCCGTGTCAAAACCGACGTAGTTGCCCTTCTCGTCCACGTAGCCAAACGGCGGCTTGTCGGTGAAGACGCCGACGATGAGCTTGTCCCGCGCCTTGATCTTGTCGAGAGAACCATCCGCCGCATGGGCAGCGCCGCTGGCGATACCCAGCCCCAACAAGGCACTGAACAGAACCGAGGTGATTTTTTTCATGCTGACTCCTTTCGTTTGATGACATTTGTATATGAAAACTTGGCGAGGAACTGGCGCGCACGCTGGCTCCCGGGGTTGTCGAAAAATTGGTGGGGCGCGGCCTGCTCCAGAATGTGGCCGCCATCCATGAAGACGATGCGATCCGCCACCGCTCGGGCGAAGGCCAGCTCGTGGGTGACGATGAGCAGGGTCATGCCGCTGCCGGCGAGATCGCGGATCACCTCCAGCACCTCCTGCACCATTTCCGGGTCGAGGGCCGCGGTTACCTCGTCAAACAGCATCACCTGCGGGTTCATGCACAGCGCCCGCACGATGGCGATCCGCTGCTGCTGACCACCGGAGAGCTGGCGCGGATAGTCATGGCGCCGCTCCCACAGACCGATGCGGGTCAGCAGCTGCTCGGCTTGCAGCAGCGCCTCTGACCGCTCCCGCTTTTGCACCTGCAGGGGGCCAAGCAGCACGTTCTCCAGCACCGTCAAGTTGGGGAAGAGGTGATAGCTCTGGAACACCATGCCGATCCGCTGGCGCACCCGCTGCCAGTCGGTGGCGCCATCCAGCAACACGCCATCGAAGCGGATCTCGCCCCCCTGAATCGGCTCGAGCCCGTTGAGGGTGCGCAACAAGGTGCTCTTGCCGCAGCCGCTCGGCCCCAGAATGACGATCACCTCCCCGGCGCGCACGCTGAGGCTGATCCGATCCAGCACCCGATTCGGGCCGAACTGTTTACTGACAGAACCGAGTTCAAGCAGAGGTGTCATACCGCATTACCCCATTGTTGCTCCAGCCGGCGCGAGGCTAGCGAGAGCGGATAACAGACCAGAAAAAAGAACAGAAACAGCAGACCGTAAATAAGCAGCGAGCCATAGGTACGCTCGATGATCTGCTGGCCCACCTTGATCACCTCTACCACCCCGATCAACACCGCCAGCGAACTGGTCTTGATGATGCGGGTGTAGATGTTGATGGTCGGCGGCGTCAGCCGCTGCAACGCCTGCGGCAGCAACACATGGCGATAGAGCTGCCAGGTCGAGAGCCCGAGCGCCAGCCCGGCCTCCTGCTGACCACGGGCGAGGGACCCCAGACCACCACGCACCACCTCCCCCACCTCGCTGGCCCCCCACAGGGCGAGCACCAGCACGGCGCACCAGAAGGCCGGAATATCGAGGCCGAAAAAGATCGGCAACCCGAAGAAAAAGAGATAGAGCCACACCAGCACCGGCACCACCCGAAACAGCTCGAGATAAAGCCGCAGCAGCCCCCGCACCAACCGACCGCCCTGTTGCGCCAGCACGCCGTAAACAACACCGCCGAGGGTGGCAAACAGGATGGCCAGCAGCGAGATGGCGAGGGTCTGGCCTGCGCCCACCGCCAGCAGTGGCAGTGCCTGCGTCAGCTGCTCAGTGATCGAACTGACCATATTGAGCCCTCCTTTCCTGCGTCTCGGTGGCGAGAGACGGTGACAGCTGGAAGATAAGTGCCCACATCGGGATCCTCGCCTGCATTAGCTGCTCAGTGACCGAACTGACCATGTTGCAGCCTCCTTTCAACGACTCGCAGAGCGAGGGAGAGCGGCAGAAAAATCAGCACGCACATCAATGTCAGTACCGCCAGCATCTCGTAGGTCTTGTAGTAGAGGGCGATGTAATTCTTGGTGGTGTAGAGCAGCTCTGGCACCGCCACTGCCGAAGCCACCGTCGTCTCCTTGAGCAGGAAGATGAAGTTGGCAAACAGCGCGGGCAGAGTGGCAAGCCAGGCCTGGGGCAGCTGCACGTGGCGCAGCAGTTGCCAGCGGGAAAGCCCAATAGCCCGGCCAGCCTCCAGCTGACTGGCGGGCACCGCCTCAATGCCTGCACGCAGCGCCTCGGTCAGATAGCCACCGCCGAGGAAGGTCATGGCGATCACCGCGGTGGTAAACCCGGAGAGCGACAAGCCCAGCGCAGGCAGCCCGAAATAGAGAAAGAACAGCTGGATCAGCAGCGGCGTGTTGCGGGCCAGCTCCACATACCCACGGATCAGCGCGCTGAGAGGCCGCTTGTGCAGGCTCAACAGCACCACATTGAGCAGGGCGACCGCCAGCGAGGTGAGGATCACCAGGGTTCCCAGTTGCAAGGTGACCCAGACTGCCTTGCCGAAGGCGGGCAGCGTCGTGACGATAAAGGGCAGATCCAGATTCATGCCGGGATCCTCCCGTCACGCTGCAGACGCTGGGGCAGCACAGTGATCGCATCCGGGTACTTGATACCGGCACCGGTATTGAGCACCACTACCCGCTCTCCCCCACGGATCCAGCCAGCCTCGCGCAGTTGACGAGCAGCAGCAAACGCAGCGGCCCCCTCAGGGCAGACAAAGCTCCCTTCGCGAGAGGCAAGCTGGCGGATCTCGCTCTGGATGGCCTTGTCATCCACCGCGATGGCGCAACCCTCGGTGCGATAGAGGGCGTCCAGCACCAGAAAATCCCCCAGAGCCTTGGGCACATTGATGCCGAATGCCAGGGTTTGGGAGTCGGGCCAGAAGCTCGATTCGGTGGCTCTCTGTTGCCACGCCTGCACAATGGGCGCGCAGCCGCTCGCCTGAACTGCTACCAGCCGGGGCAACGCCCCCTTGACCCAGCCCAGCTCCTGCAGCTCGCGCAGCGCCTTGTAGATACCGATAAGGCCGACCCCGCCGCCGGTGGGATAGAGGATCACATCCGGTAACGTCCAGCCCAGCTGTTCGGCAATCTCCAGCCCCATGGTCTTCTTGCCCTCAACCCGGTAAGGCTCCTTCAGGGTTGAGGCGTCAAACAGGGATTGATCCGCTACCGCCTGCGCCACCTGGCGACCGGCATCGCTGATCAGGCCATCCACCAGATAGAGACGGGAACCGGCGAGGGAGGTCTCCAGCCGGGTGATGGCGGGGGCCGCCTGCGGCATCACTATGGTGCTGCGCAGTCCGGCGCGGGCACCGTAGAGCGCCCATGCGGCGCCAGCGTTGCCGTTGGTCGGCATGGCGAAGTGAGTGACGCCGAGTTCACGCGCGCGGGAGATGCCCACCGCAGCACCACGGGCCTTGAAGGAGCCGGTGGGAATAACGCTCTCGTCTTTCATCCAGAGATCCGGAATACCGATCTGCTTGCCCAGCGTGGGGAGTGGCAGCAGCGGGGTGAACCCCTCCCCCAGTGTCACGACGTGAGCGGGGTCGCGCACCGGCAACAACTCGTGATAACGCCACAAGCTGGCAGGGCGACCCAGCAATGCCGCCGGGTGCCAGGATCTCTTCAGCGCATCGAGATCGTAACTTGCCAGCAGTGGCGCACCTGCCCGGCTCAGTTGCCAGGGCTGGTCGGCATCATGGATCTCGCCACTCTTGCTGCAGCGCAGATGTGATAGGTAGCTATACGGCATGCTTTATCCTGAATGGGTCGACTTTGGTCAGTCACTTATTCCATCCTGCAACCCAAGTACCGGATAACAAACAAAATTAACTGGCAAACCTAAGTGAAAAAATTCATATGAAGCCGTCTGTTTTCGCTAGCGATATCATCTGCCAGCAATAAAGAAAGGGGAGCCATTAGCTCCCCTTCTTGTCTTGTTTTCTCTTCCCATTCAAATCTGGAAGTCGAGGGCAGGCTCACTGCCCATGGCGCGAGCCTGAATATCCGCCAGCGCCAGCTCGGGGTTGCAGAGCTGGATAAACTGCCAGGCAAAGTTGTGATGGAACTGCCCCTGCTTGAGACCGATCCAGGCGGTATGCGGCGCAAACAGATGGCTGCCATCGAGCTGCACCAGTCCCTGATCGCGCAGGGGATCGAACGCCATGTCGGCCAGAATGCCGACCCCCATCTCCAGCTCGACATAGGTCTTGATGACGTCGGAGTCCTGCGCCGTCAGCAGGATCTGCGGCTCGATGCCCGCCTCGGCAAAGGCCTCGTCCACCCGCACCCGGCCGGTCAGCCCCGCCTGATAGGTGATGATGGGCCAGTTGGCCAGCGCCGCCAGGGTGAGCTCGCTCTCGCTGGCGAGGGGATGCAGCTCGGGCACCACGATATTGTGGTGCCAGCGGTAGTAGGGAAATGCCACCACCCCTTCGCTCTTGTCGAGCTGCTCGCTGCTGATGCCGATATCCACCTCGCCAGTCTGCACCAGCCGCACTATCTCCTCCGGGCTGCCCTGACGCAGCTCCAGCTGTACCAGCGGGAACTGCTCGCGAAACGCCTTCACCACCCGCGGCAGGGCATAGCGCGCCTGGGTATGGGTAGTCGCCACCAGCAAACGGCCCGAGTCGCGGTTGGCAAAGGTGCTGGCCAGTTTGCGGATATTGTTGGCGTCATTAAGGATGCGCTCGGCAATCACCAGCAGCTCCTTGCCGGGCTCGGTCATGCCGAGCAGCCGCTTGCCATAACGGATGAACAGCTCTATGCCCAGCTCCTCTTCCAGCTCGCGGATATGGCGGCTCACCCCGGATTGGGAAGTAAAGAGCGCGTTGGCCACCTCGGTCAGGTTGTAATCCCGCCGCGCCGCCTCGCGGATAATACGTAACTGCTGAAAATTCACCTTGTCGCCTCCTGCGAAGGGTGGCGACACTGCTTGGTCAACACCCTCATTTTTTGTTATATGGCCGGGATCATGCCCGGCTAACAGTCTGAACCGGGCGGCCACACCGCCCGCAACGCAGCATCAAATCTGGTAGTCGGGATAGAACTGCGCCTGTCTGGCCACCAGCCTCACCCCCTGACCCGGCGCAAACAGTTTGGCCGCCTCCTTGGTCAGCTCCGCCTCGTAGTGCGCCCCTTTGGTCTCGCCATCGCCGCGCAGCTCCACCCGAATGCGTGGCCCCATGGGCAGCAGACGGGTAATGGTGGCACGGATCCCGCCCGGCGCATCGGCGGGCAGGATCTCCAGCTCATGAGGGCGGACATAGGCGATGGCGGCACTGCCGTGGGCCAGATGGGAAGCCGACGGCCCACCTAGCAACTGCTCGCCGATGCCGAACCCCTGCTCGGCCACCCGACCACGGAACTGGTTCACACTGCCAAGGAAACTGTGGACGAAAGAGCTGGCGGGCTGGTCGTAGACCTCGGCCGGGGTGCCGATCTGCTCGACCCGGCCGGCATTCATCAGCACCACCCGATCCGCTACCTCCAGCGCCTCCTCCTGATCGTGAGTCACGAACAGGCTGGTGACATGCAGCTCGTCGTGCAATTCGCGCAACCAGCGGCGCAGCTCCTTGCGCACCTGGGCATCGAGGGCGCCGAAGGGCTCGTCCAGCAGCAGTACCTTGGGCTGCACTGCCAGCGCGCGGGCCAATGCGACCCGCTGACGCTGACCACCGGAGAGCTGGGTCGGATAGCGCTCGGCCACGTGGCTGAGTTGCACCAGATCCAGCAGCTCCTTGACCCGAGCGCGAATGGCCGCCTCGGCCGGGCGCTCGCTGCGCGGTTTGACCCGTAGGCCAAAGGCTACGTTCTCGAACACCGTCATATGGCGAAACAGGGCGTAGTGCTGGAACACGAAGCCGACGTTACGCTCGCGCACATGGAGATCCGAGGCGTCCTCGCCGCGGATGATGACGCTGCCACTGTCGGCCTGCTCCAGCCCGGCGATAATCCGCAGCAGCGTGGTCTTGCCGCAACCGGAGGGGCCGAGCAGCGCCACCAGCTCACCGTCGTGAAAGTCGAGGTTGATGTCTGCCAGCGCCGCGTACTGATTGAAATGCTTGTTGAGTTGTTGAACCTGAATGCTCATGGCTGCCTCTTTAATACGGTGATTCAGTGAGATTTGGTGGGCTGACCACGCAACCGGGCCAACAGGGTTTCACCCAGCAGGGTGAAGATCCCGAACAGGGCCAGCAGGCTGGCCACCGCGAAGGCGGCGCCGGTCTGGTACTCGTTGTAGAGGATCTCGATATGCAGCGGCAGGGTATTGGTCTGGCCGCGAATATGGCCGGAGACCACCGACACGGCGCCAAACTCCCCCACCGCGCGGGCGGTACAGAGCAGCAGGCCATACATCAGGCTCCAGCGGATGCCGGGCAGGGTGACGCGCCAGAACATCTGCAAGCCACTCGCCCCCAGCATGATGGCCGCCTCCTCCTCTTCCGGGCCGCGCGCCTCCATCTGGGGCAGCAGCTCGCGCACCACGAAGGGTACAGTGATGAAGGTGGTGGCCAGGATGATGCCCGGGGTGGCGAAGATGATCTTGATATCGTGCTCGCTCAGCCAGTCACCAAACCAGCCGCGGCTGCCAAACAGCAGCACCAGCATCAGACCGGCGATCACCGGCGACACCGAGAACGGCAGATCGATGATGGTGATGAGCAGCTGACGACCGGGGAAGCGAAAGCGGGCAATGGCCCATGCCGCCGCGATCCCGAACAGCAGGTTGAGAGGCACGGCAAACAGGGTCACCAGCGCGGTGAGGCCAAGGGCGCTCAGGGCATCCGGCTCGCTGATGGCATGCCAGAAGAAGGCAATCCCAGGCGTCAGTGCCTGAATAAAGACGGTTGCCAGCGGCAGCAGCAGCAGGGCGGCAAACCAGCCCAAACCGACCGTGATCAGCAGCCACTTGACCCACTGGGGTTCACGGATCACGACCGGTGCCTTGCGAACGGGGGTCGCCTCCACCGGGGCCACCTCAATGGCGATAGCAGATGAACTCATATCCGGCTCCCTCCGATGCGAGACCAGCTCCAGGCCTGCAACTTGTTGATTAGCAGTAGTAAAATGAACGAAATCAGCAGCATCACCACGGCGATGGCGGAAGCACCGGCGTAGTCGTACTCCTCCAGATGGCTCATGATCATCAGCGGTGCGATTTCGGAGACCATCGGCAAGTTGCCGGCGATAAAGATGACGGAGCCGTACTCCCCCACCCCGCGGGCAAACGCCAGCGCAAAACCGGTGAGCAGGGCTGGCACCAGGGTCGGCCACAGCACCCGCAGGAAGGTCTGCCAGCGATCGGCACCGAGGCTGGCTGCTGCCTCTTCCTGCTCGCTCTCCGCTTCCCGCAGCACCGGCTGCAGGGTGCGCACCACGAATGGCAAGCCGATAAAGGTGAGTGCAATCACCACGCCGATGGGGTTGTAAGCAAGCTGGATGCCGAACGGCGCCAGCAGCTGGCCGATCCAGCCGTTGGGGGCGAAGATGGCACACAGGGCGATGCCGGAGACGGCGGTCGGCATGGCAAATGGCAGGTCGATCAGCGCATCTACCAACCGACGACCGGGGAAGGTATAGCGCACCAGTACCCAGGCCAGGATCAAGCCGAACAGGCTGTTGAGCAGCGCCGCGATAAAGGCCGCGCCGAAGCTCAGGCGAAAGGAGGCGAGCACCCGGGGTGAACCGATCACCTGCCAGAACTCGGCAGCGGTCAGGTTGTTGACCGCAAACAGCACCAGTGCCGAGAGCGGCAACAGCACCAGCAGGCCCAGATAGAGCAGGCTGAACCCCAGGGTGGTGCCAAAACCGGGCAGGACAGAATAAGAACCAAATCGCATAACACATCCATCTGTTATGAAGAATTTTCGATATGGTGATTCTGCGCACTCTTCCAATCAGCAACAAACATCGTTTGCGACTTTGCTAATCACTTTTTTGTCTAACAACGGTAGGACAAGGCTTTTAGAGCGATCCAAATAAAAAAAGGTCTTTTATATAAATAAAAGACCTAAGAAATGGAGCAATACGGAGCGGAGCATTCAAAGAACGGGGGGCGTGGAGCCGCCAACGAACAGTGTGTTCGCCAACCCTCCAACCACGTCACAGATAACTAGCGAAAACCGAGCTCGACCGGCCGGGGCGAAGCCACCTTGACCGGCGTCACCACCAGCTCGCCACGGCGATAGAGAGCACCCAGCAAATGCAGCCCCTGCAGCCAGTCCCCATGACCGGACTGGGCATTGATATGGCCCGCCTCACCGGCATCGAACAGCGGCACCTGCCACTGACGACTCCAGTATTCGGCACGTTCAAAGCTCATCCAGGGATCGTTGCGGCTGGCCACCAACTGGGCCGACACCTGCAGCGGCCCGGCCAATACCTCATCCGCAATGCCAAAACGGGCGGGATCGGCGGGGGCCACCAGAAAGATCGAGGCGACCTTCTCCGGCTGCAAGCGGGCCGCCGCGATGGCGGTCAGCGCGCCGAAGGAGTGGGCCACCAGATGGACCCGGCTGCGGCGACTCTTCAGCTTGCTCGCCAGCTTGGCACTCCAGACCCTGAGGTCCGGCTTGTCCCACGGCAGCCCTGTCATCCGCTGCCAGTGGGGAAAGTGATCGTGCCAGCGGCTCTGCCAGTGATCCGGCCCGCTGTTGTGCAGACCGGGAACCAGGAGGATCTTGTTCATCTTGGTGCTCCTATCGGCTGGCACAGGGGCCAGTGCTAAAGATGGGGTAAGTGCTTGTCAGCCTCAGCCACCCGGTTGATAAATCTGGTCAAACAGACCGCCCTGGGCGAAGTGCTTCTTCTGGGCCTTCTCCCAATCCCCTTCCAGATCCTTGACGGTAAAGAGGGCAAGTTTCGGGAACTGGGCCGCCGTCTCCTTCAGGATCGCCGGGTTGCTGGGGCGATAGTGATGTTTGGCGACAATATGCTGCCCCTCGTCAGAGTAGAGATAATCGAGATATGCCTTGGAGACCGCCTCGGTACCGTGCTTCCTGGCCACCTTGTCCACCACCGCAACCGGCGGCTCCGCCAGAATGGAGACCGAAGGCACCACCAGCTCGAACTTGTCGCTGGCACCCGCCTGACCAAGCACCAACAGGGCTTCGTTCTCCCACGCCAGCAGCACGTCACCAAGACCGCGCTCGGTAAAGCTGGTGGTGGCGCCACGAGCGCCGGAGTCCAGCACCTTCACGTTCTTGTAGAGATCGCCGACAAACTGCTTGGCCCCCTCTTCACCGCCGCTCTTCTTCAGGGCGTAACCCCAGGCGGCCAGATAGTTCCAGCGAGCCCCGCCGGAGGTCTTGGGGTTGGGGGTGACGATGGCGACATCCTTGCGCACCAGATCGTCCCAATCCTTGATCTGCTTGGGGTTGCCCTTGCGCACCAGGAAGACGATGGTAGAGGTATAAGGTGCCGCGTTGTTGCCAAGACGACTCTGCCAGTCGGTGGCGGTCAATCCCGCCTTGGCGACGGCATTGACGTCGTAGGCGAGCGCCAGCGACACCACGTCAGCTTCCAGCCCATCCACCACGGCGCGGGCCTGTTTGCCGGAGCCACCGTGAGACTGGCTCACCACCACGTCGTCGCCGGTCTTCGCCTTCCACTCCTTGGCAAAGGCGGCGTTGTACTCCTGAAACAGCTCGCGGGTCGGATCGTAAGAGACGTTGAGCAAACGGATCTCGGCGGCATTGGCCTGGCCAAATGCCAGCAGGGAGAGCAGGGTCAGGGCGGTCATTCGCAGTTTCATGGTGATTCTCCATATCTTGTTGGGTTGAGAACAGCATGCCGTGGAGTTGTTATGCCCAGAAGGAAGAAATAACTCTTTGCTTATCTCTTTTTCTCATATCAGCCACTTGCACCGGGAGCCGGACGCAGACTCTGTGAGCCATGCCCCTCTGCCTCCTTACGCCCTGTGCCATCATGGGATCAGGCAGCAACAACGCGAAAAGGAAGCCGCCATGTGGATCAATGCCGAACCCGTCAACGGAGCCCTGGTCTCGCTGGCCATCGGTCTTATCATCGGGCTGGAGCGGGGCTGGCAGGTACGCCAGCTGGGGGACAACCAGCGCATCGCCGGGATGCGGACCTACGGCCTTATCGGCCTGCTCGGCGGGGTGTGCGGTTTGCTGTTGCCGACCCTGGGCCCCTGGCTACCGCTGCTCGGCCTGCTGGCGGTGGTAACCGGCTGCGGCCTCTCGGTCTGGCTGGCCCAGCGCTGGCAGGGGGAGTTCGGCCTCACCAGCTCGGTGGCCATGCTGCTCACCTACCTGCTCGGCCTGATGTCGGTGCTGCTCAGCCCGAGCGAGGCGGTCGCCTGCGCCGTACTGGCCGCCCTGTTGATGGGCTTGAAGGGGCAGATCCAGCAGGGGATGCTGTTTCTCAGTGAAACAGAGTTCCACGCCACCCTGCGTTTTCTGCTTATCTCGCTGGTGCTACTGCCGGTGCTGCCCAACGAGGAGATGGGGCCCCTCGATGCCTTCAACCCCTTCAAGATCTGGCTGATGGTGGTAGTGATCGCCGGCATCTCGTTTTGTGGCCACTTCGCGGTGCGGCTGCTCGGCACCCGCTCCGGGCTGGTGCTCACCAGCATACTGGCGGGACTGGCCTCCTCCACCGCCCTCACCCTGCAGTTTGCCCGCCTTAACAAGGAGCAGGGCGGGCTGGAGCGGCTGCTGGCCACCGGCATCCTGCTGGCGGGGGCCACCATGTGGTTGCGGCTGCTGGTGCTGGTGCTGCTCATTCACAGCGAACTGGCTATGCGCCTCGTCGTCCCCCTGTTGCTGCTGGCCACCACAGTCTACGGCTTTGCCTTCTGGTTCTGGCGTCAGCGCGAGGAGCTGACCGACGGCCCGGTAAAACCGGAAACCAGCAACCCGCTCGATCTGGCCACCGCCATCAAGTTCGGCCTGCTGCTGGCGCTGATCGGCTTTATGGCCACCCTGCTGCAAGACAAGGTGGGCAACTCCGGGGTCTATCTGCTGGCGCTGGTGTCGGGGATCACCGACGTGGACGCCATCACGCTGTCGCTCTCCCAGCTCTCCCACAAGGAGCTGGCGCTGGAGGTGGCCGCCCGCGGCATCCTGCTCGCCGGGCTGGTCAACTCGCTGGTGAAGGGGTTGCTGGCCCTCGGCATCGGCGGCCGCAGTCTGGGGCTGCGGGTGCTGCTCCCCTACTTCGTTTCGGCCCTGCTGATCCTGCCCCTTATCTGGCCCGCAGGTTGACCGGGATCACCTGCCATAAGTGACAGACTGACGCCCCTCCCGCTTGTCACGTATACTGCCTGCTCTTGCAGCATGAGGAGGTAGCGATGGCGAGCGACTGGGACAAGGTACTGGCAGGCGGGGCACTGGATAGCCAGAGCGAGGAGATAGCCAACGACCGGATCCGCGGTCAGGCGCTGCTGGCCAAGCTCAACGGTTCACCTGCAGGCGATGGCCCTCTGCGCCAGCAGATCTGCCGCGAGCTGTTCGGCCACTGCCCCGACTCCTGCTGGATCAGCACGCCGTTTACCTGCGAGTTTGGCCGCAACATCCATATCGGCGAGAAGACCTTCTTCAACTTCAACGTCACCATTCTCGATGTGGGCGAAGTGCACATCGGCAGCCATGTGCTGCTGGCCCCCAACGTGCAGATCTACACCGCCACCCACACCATGAACTATCTGGAGCGGCGCAACTGGACTGCCTACAACAAGCCGGTGCGGATCGGTGACGACTGCTGGATTGGCGGCGGCGCCATCATCTGCCCCGGCGTCACCATTGGGCCGCGCTCCATCATTGGCGCGGGCGCCGTGGTCACCCGCGACATCCCGGCCGACTCGGTGGCGGTGGGTAATCCGGCCAAAGTGATCCGCAAACTCAAGCAGGATGAGGAGCGCTGCTGGGAGCTGGCACAATGATGTCGCTGGCACTGCTGCCACTGGGCGCCGCCCTCTGGCTCGGCCTCGGCAGCCAGCAGTGGTGGCCGCTGGCCGTGCTGCTCACCATGAGCCTGCTGACGGTGGCCGCCTACGCCTGGGACAAGCGGCAGGCGGTGCGCGGCGAGTGGCGCATTCCCGAATCCCGCCTGCATCTGCTGGAGCTGTGCGGTGGTTGGCCGGGGGCGCTGGTGGCCCGCCAGTGGCTGCGCCACAAGACCCAGAAGCGCAGCTACCGGCTGGTCTTCTGGTTTATCGTGCTGCTGCACCTGACCCTGTGGGCGCTCTGGCTTGGCCGCCCCCTCTGGCAGCAATAGCCAACTGCATCACAAAGGCGAAACGGGCCCCATTGCGACCAATTGGCGGCTATGAGAAAACAGAACGGATCCCATCAGCGTTTTCGCCGTTTATAGACGACAAGGAGTCGTGACATGACCATGTGGACAGGCATAGTCCTGATCGTATTTATCAGCGTATTGTTCGGATACCTCGGCAAGCGGGCTCGCTACCAGATGGGGGATGCCCGCATCACCGATCGCCTCGGCAAGCAGGATCTGGTCATCCGGGAGCTACAGGAGCGGGTCGCCAATCTGGAGGCGATCGTCATAGAGGAAGAGAAACGGCGCCCGTTTCGGGAGCTGTGATTTTTCACCGCCAGGTTTCAGATACAGAGAGGGCTGCATGATGCAGCCCTCTCTTGTTTGAACTGATTCAAATTACCAGCGGCAGCAACTCGGCATAGTCGCGGATCGCCGGAAAAGCGGTGATGTTCTGCTCCGGCTTGCAGCTGTCCGGATTCTGGATCGCCAGCTGGTAGCCGATGCCATAGTCGGCGGCCGCCCGCAGGATCCGCTCGCTATCATCCACAAACAGGGTACGGGCCGGATCGAACGCCAGCCGCTGTGCCAGCGCCTGCCAGCAGTGCTGGCTCTCCTTCGACCAGCCCAGCTCGTGGGTACTCACCATCAGATCCAGATGCTCGCTCAGCCCCAACTGCGCATCCTTCACCGACAGACTGGCGGGGTGGGCATTGGTGAAAAGCACCAGCTGCTTGCCCGCGGCACGCAGCTCGGCCAGAAAGGGGATGGCGTGGGGACGCCACTGGATCTTCGCCAGCAGCTCCTGCTTGAGGGCACGGATGTCGAGCCCCAGGGTCTCGCTCCAGTAATCCACGCAGTACCAGTTGAGGGTGCCGTTGACGGCGTGATAGTGGACATCGATCTGCGTTTTGGCTTCATCCAGCGGCAGCCCGAGCCGCTCGGCGTAACGCTCCGGTACCAGCTGCTGCCAGAGGTGGTTGTCAAAATGCAGGTCGATCAGGGTGCCATCCATATCGAGCAAGACGGTATCTATCTGGCGCCATGGCAAGGTGGTGGAGCAGGAGTGTGGCATCGGGCCTCTTGATCGCGGATCTCGGAAAACGGGGCGGCAGTATAACGGATTTTTCCTCCCCCTTTGCCATCCCTGACCCGTGGTGTTCGGTGTGAGAGTCGTTTACTCTTGAAGCACGATTTTTTAACGAGCAGCCAGCGTCCGATGAGCGACCCCCACAAGAGCAAACCCGAGCACATCTCAGCCGACCAACTGGATAACCCCAAGAGCAAACCGGAGATCCTCAAGGCCGAGATCGTGGCCGAGAGTCGGCTGTTCAGAGTGGAGTCCCTCCACCTCAAATTCTCCAACGGCGAAGAGCGGGTCTACGAGCGGATGCGCGGCGGCAATCGTGGCGCCGTCATGGTGGTGCCGCTGTTCGATGCCCACACCCTGCTGCTGGTGCGCGAATATGCCGCCGGCACCCACTCCTACGAGCTGGGCTTCCCCAAGGGGCTGATCGACCCGGGTGAAGATGCCTTCGAGGCGGGCAACCGGGAGCTGATGGAGGAGGCGGGCTTTGGCGCCAGCAGCCTGACCCTGCTCAAACAGGTGTCGCTGGCGCCCGGTTACTTCTCCAGCCGGATGGATATTTTGCTGGCCCGGGATCTCTTCCCCGAGCAGCGGGTGGGTGACGAACCCGAACCGCTGGAGGTGATCCCCTGGCCGCTGAACCGTATCGACGAATTGCTGGCGCGACCCGACTTCACCGAGTCGCGCAGCATCAGTGCCCTGCTCTTGGCCCAGAAGTGGCTGGCGGAACAGGCAGAGTAGCCCGCAGACGGGCAGTTAACAGACAGAGGATAACGAGATGCAGGAGTTGTTGGCCTGGGTGCCGGGGGTCAAGGAGATTGCCCGCGAAGCCGGAAGGATCCTTCACGACATCTATCACGGCGGTCAGTTCGAGCGTCAGCTGAAGGAGGATGCGACCCCGGTCACCAGTGCCGATCTTGCTGCCGATGCCTACCTCAAGCAGGCGCTGTCGGCGCTCACCCCCCATGTGCCGGTGCTGACCGAAGAGGCGGCCGACATCCCCTTCAGCCAGCGATCCAACTGGCGGCAGTACTGGCTGGTGGATCCCCTCGACGGCACTGGCGAATTTATCGCGGGCAGCGGCGACTTCGCCACCCTGATCGCCCTGGTGCGGGACAATGTGCCGGTGCTCGGAGTCATCTACGCTCCCGAGTCCAACGTGCTCTACTGGGCAGTGCGCGGCTACGGCGCCTTCAAGGAGGTGAACGGCGAGGTACTGCCCATCAGCGCCATGCACCACGAGCATGACCAGCCCGACTCACTGGTGGTGGCCATCAGCCGCCGCCAGAAGCTGGAGAACCTCACCCGCCGCCTCAACCCGGCCATCAACTACGAGCTGATCCCGCTTGGTTCCAGCTCCCTCAAATCCTGTCTGGTGGCGGAAGGTGCGGCCGATTGCTACGTGCGGCTCGGCCCCACCGGCGAGTGGGACACCGCCGCCGCCCAGTGCATCGTCGAGGCAGCCGGTGGCCGCATCCTCAGCCTGGCGTTGCAGCCGCTCAGTTACAACGAAACCGAGTCGCTGGAGAACCCGGACTTTATCGTGATGGGGGATCCGGATCTCGCCTGGGGTAGCATTCTGGCCCACTAGGCGGATAGCGATGTCATCACACCAGACATGCAGGCGGCCCGATGGCCGCCTGCTTTTTCAGAGTCGTTGTCAGGGGTGATGGCCGGTGTGATCCGCTGGTCCAGGCGCGCTTGCACAGCGTGATACGCTGGCAAAGCGGCAAAATGATAGTGAAACATCACAATCGGTCGGCGAGAAATGGTGCAATTTTTCACGTAATTCTGAAAACCCCTGATTAGCCAAAATAAAAAAATGAGAGCAGATCAAATTTTGGTTTTATATTTCACAAAAATCACCAATATCAGTTTTTTTTCATTCTGTGACCCAGATTCCATTCCCAATCTCGCTGGCTAAACCCCGCAATGGCAGTGATATGTTTCAGTCTCACTTTTTGAGAATTAAATCCCGATAAACCACAATAAACCCAGATTAAAACACTAACAAAAAGTGAATTAGTAATGAGTTTATCTGTAGAGGCTACCAAGGAGCTATCAGGTTCCTGCTCCACCACTGCCAGCACCACCCGCTGGCGCCGTCACGACACCCACTGGGTTATCAGCCTGTTTGGCACCGCCGTTGGCGCCGGCATCCTGTTCCTGCCTATCAATCTGGGTCTGGGCGGCATCTGGCCCCTCGTCATCGTCGCAGTACTGGCAGGCCCCATGACCTTCCTCGCCCACCGCGGGCTGGCGCGCTTCGTGCTCTCCTCTTCACGCCCCCACGCCGACTTCACCGAAGTGGCGGAGGAGCATTTCGGCAAGATGGCCGGTCGCCTCATCTCGGCGCTCTACTTCCTCTCCATCTTCCCGATCCTGCTCATCTACGGGGTCGGGCTGACCAACACGGTGGAGAGCTTCATGGTCAACCAGCTCGGCATGGCGACCCCGGATCGGGTGATGCTCTCCGGCGTGCTGGTGTTTGCCATGATCGCCGTGATGCTGGCGGGTGAGAAAGCGATGCTGCGCGCCTTCGCCTTTATGGTCTATCCGCTGGCGGCCATTCTGGCAGCGCTCTCCTGCTACCTCATTCCCCAGTGGCAGTGGCCAGAAGTGACCGCGTTTGAAGGGGTCAGCTTCCTCAATACCGTCTGGCTGGCGCTGCCGGTCACCGTGTTCGCCTTCAGCCACGCCGCCGCCATCTCCGGCTTTGCCAACGTGCAGCGCCGTGAATATGGCGAGCAGGCAGAAGCCAAGAGCGGCCTGATCCTGCGCAACACCACAGTGATGCTGGTGGGATTCGTGCTGTTCTTCGTCTTCTCCTGCGTGCTGAGCCTCTCGCCAGCCCAGCTGGCTGAAGCCAAGGCGCAGAACGTCTCGGTACTCTCCTATCTCGCCAACATCACCGACAACCCGGTGATCGTGACTCTGGGGCCGCTGATCGCCTTTATCGCCATCAGCTCCTCCTTCCTCGGCCACTTCCTCGGTGCCCGCGAAAGCCTGAAAAGCCTGATCGCCAAGCCCATAGGGCTGTCGCTGGCCAAAGCGGACAAGCTCGGCATCGCCCTGATGTTCTTCGCCATCTGGGGCGCCGCCGTCATCAACCCAGGGATCCTCGGCTTGATGGAGACCCTCTCCGGCCCGGTCATCGCCATGATCCTGTTCATCATGCCGGTCATTGCCATCTACAAGGTGGAGGCGCTGGCCCGCTTCCGTCACGGCTGGACCAACGGCTTTATCCTGCTGACCGGTTCGCTGGCGGTATCGGCGCTGATCTTCAGCCTGCTGAAATAAGCACAGCCCCGCGAACGGGGCTGCTGAAACGACAAGAGGCGACCCAGGGGTCGCCTCTTGTGCATGGCAAATCGCTTACTCTTTGTCGAAATCTTCGATCTCTTTGCCCAGCGCTTCCATGATGGCGCGCGCTTCGGCGGGGACGCTGTCCGGATGATCCTTGCGCAAGTCTTCGTCGCAAGGGAGCGGCTGGCCGGTGAAAGCGTGCAGGAAGGCTTCACAGAGCAGCTCGCTGTTGGTCGCATGACGCAGGTTGTTCACCTGACGGCGGGTGCGCTCATCGGTCAACACTTTCAACACCTTGAGCGGGATCGAGACGGTAATCTTCTTGACCTGTTCGCTCTTCTTACCGTGTTCCGCGTAGGGGCTGACGTAGTCGCCGTTCCACTCTGTTCCCATGACTCACCTGTTCTCATTTAGCCGTGAGCGCGGATTTTAACCCTTAAGGAAATTAATGGCAATCCAACAGCAAAGCCATTTAGACGTCTGGAAGTGTTGACGGCTTTTTTGTGCTGGCGTAAGGTGGTTCACCATAGGCCAGTAATGGCAGGATCGCCGTGGCGCAGGCAACGCAGCCATCGCCCAGAGACAGTTCAAGGAGAGAGTAACATGACCCACAAAGCCACCCTGGCGGTTCGCACCGGGATTGAGACAGACCAGCAGCACGGTGCCGTGGTGCCCCCCATCTACCTCTCCAGCAACTACACCTTTGCCGACTTTGGCGAGCCCCGTCAATACGATTATGCCCGCTCCGGCAATCCGACCCGCACCAATCTGGCGGACGCGCTGGCGGCACTGGAAGGGGGCGCGGGCGCCGTGGTCACCGGCACCGGCATGGGTGCCGTCCATCTGGTCACCACAGCACTGCTCAAGGCGGGGGATCTGCTGATCGCCCCCCACGACTGCTACGGCGGCACCTGGCGTCTGTTCGAGTATCTGGCGGCCAAGGGCCACTACCGGGTGCAGTTTGTCGATCAGGGTGACGAGATCGCACTGGCCGCCGCACTGACACAAAAGCCGGCATTGGTGTGGGTCGAGACCCCCTCCAACCCGCTGCTGCGGGTGGTGGATATCAGTGCCATCGCCAGTGCCGCCCACGAGGTGGGTGCGCAAGTTGTAGTGGACAACACCTTCCTCTCTCCCCTGCTACAACAACCGCTGGCCCTCGGTGCCGATGTGGTGGTGCACTCCACCACCAAATACATCAACGGTCACTCCGACGTGGTGGGCGGGGTGGCGATTGCCAAAGAGGCGGCACTGGCCGAATCCTTGGTGTGGTGGGCCAACTGTCTGGGACTCACCTCCGGCGCGTTCGACTCCTACCTCACCCTGCGCGGTCTGCGCACCCTGGCCCCCAGATTGCGCACCCATCAGGAGAACACCGATCGCATTCTCGCCTTCCTGCAACAGCAGCCGCTGGTGAAACGCATCTATCACCCCAGCCTGCCGAGCCATCCGGGCCACGATATTGCGCGCCGTCAACAGTCCGGCTTCGGCGCCATGCTAAGTTTTGAACTCGATTGCAGCGAGGCAGGCATTCGCGCCTTCCTCGCGGCCCTCACCCTCTTCTCGGTGGCCGAGTCCCTCGGCGGGGTGGAGAGTCTGGTGGCCCATCCGGCCAGCATGACCCACAGGGCCATGACCCCGGCGGCGCAGCAGGCAGCAGGTATCAGCAGCCAGTTGCTGCGGTTGTCGGTCGGTATTGAATACGGTGAAGACCTGGTGGCCGATCTGGCTCAGGCTTTTGAACAGGCGCAGCAGGCAGAACAGGTAGCGAAGTAATGGAACAGCAGCAACAAGGAGAGATCGCGGTGGCAGCAGAAGCAGGATTGAAGCGACGTCACGTCCACAAATTCGGTGGCAGCAGTCTGGCGGATCCGGTCTGTTATCGCCGGGTCGCCAGCATCGTTGAACAACAGGTGGGCGGGGATGAACTGATCGTGGTCTCCGCCGCTGGCAAGACCACCAACCGGCTGATCCAGCTGGTGGAGCTGGCCGAAGCGGGGGACGAAGCCGCCGGTGAAGCCATCTCTGCCCTGCAGGCCTATCAGCAGAGCCTGATCGACGGCCTGCTGGAAGGGGAACTGCAGCTCGATCTGAGCAAGCAGCTGGCCGACGACATGCAGTTGATTGCCAAGACGCTGGAGGGGCAGTTTGACCGCTTCGCCCGCAACGGCCTGCTCGCCTTTGGCGAGGTGTGGTCAGCGCGCCTGCTGGCAGCCCTGCTCACCAGCCGAGGCGACAAGGCTATCTGGCTCGATGCCCGCAGCTTCCTGCGCGCCGAGGATGGCGCTCTGGTCAAGGTAGATACTGCCCTCTCCAGCGAGCTGCTCAAGGCGCGACTGGCGGAGCATGCCGGCCGCATCGTGGTAACCGGCTTTATCGCTGCCGACATGGAGGGGCGCTCCCTGCTGCTCGGTCGCAACGGTTCCGACTACAGCGCCAGCCTGTTGGCACTGCTGGCGGACGGCGAATCCACCACCATCTGGAGCGATGTGGCCGGGGTCTATAGCGCCGACCCGCGTCGGGTGAAGGAGGCACGCCTGCTGGAGCGCCTGAGCCTCGCGGAAGCCAACGAGCTAGCCCGTCTTGGCTCTTCGGTATTGCACTCGCGCACCCTGCAACCTGTGGCCGACAGCCGCCAACGCCTCACTTTGCGCTGCAGCTACAACCCGGATGAGGGCTGCACCCACATCCTGCGCCGCGCCCCCCGCTCCGGCGGCGCCCGCATCGTCTCCTCGGTGGATCAGATCGCCCTCATCGAGCTGAAGGTGCTGCCGCAGACCAACTATGAACAGACGGTGGCCACCATCGAGGCCCATCTGGCCCGTCACCGTCTCAACCCGCTCACCCTGCAGCGCCAGCCGGATCGCCGGATCCTACGTCTCGCCTACACCCTTGAGGTAGCACAGGGCGCCTTCGAGCTGCTGCGCGACTTCCAGCTGCAAGGGAGCTTCACCGGCCTCATCCAGAAAGAGGGGTTCAGTCTGGTGGCGCTGGTCGGCGCCGGTGTCACCGACAACGCAGAACAGTGTCACCGCTTCTACCAGTTGCTGGCGGATCAGCCGCTGGAGTTCGTACAGGTGGCCCGAGATGGCCTGAGTCTGGTGGCCGTGCTGCGTCAGGTAGTGCTGGAGCCGCTGCTCATCGCCCTGCACAGCGCCCTCTTCAGCCGCCCAACCCGGGTCGGACTGGTGGTGTTCGGCAAGGGCAATATCGGCGGCCACTGGCTGAGCCTCTATGCCCGCGAAAAAGCGCGGCTGGAACATGAACTCAATCTGGCGCTCACCCTCTACGGGGTGTTCAGCTCGGAAGGGGGCCTGCTGGATGAAGAGGGGCTCAACCCCCTCAAGGTACAGGACAACTTCAACCCCAAACCGCTGATCTGGCCGGAGTTGCTCTCCCAGCTTGAGCAGCACGGCTTCGATGCGCTGATTGCGCTGGACATGACCGCCAGCGAAACGGTGAGCCGCTACTATCCGGATTTTGCCCAGCTCGGCATTCACATCATCGCCGCCAACAAGTTTGCCGGTGCCGCCGACAGCGAGTTCTACCAGCGCATCAAGCAAACCTGCCGCGACCATCAGGTGCAGTGGCGCTACAACGCCACCGTGGGCGCTGGGCTGCCGATCCAGTCCAGCATCCAGATGCTGCGCCAGAGCGGCGATCGCATTCAGGGGGTCTCCGGCATCTTCTCCGGCACCCTCTCCTGGCTGTTCCAGCAGTATGACGGCACCCGCCCCTTCTCCGAGCTGGTGGACGAAGCGTGGCAGCACGGCCTGACCGAACCGGATCCCCGCGAAGATCTCTCAGGTCAGGATGTGCGGCGCAAGCTGCTCATTCTGGCGCGGGAGGCGGGCTTCGAGCTCGACTCCGCCGATATCGAGCTGGAGAATCTGGTGCCCGTTCCGCTGCGCAAGGTGACCGCCGATCAGTTTATGGATCGCCTGAAAGAGCTGGATGGCCCGGTCCAGACCGCCTTCGAAGGGGCCAAGCGGCTTGGTAAGGTGCTGCGCTACGTCGCCCGCTTTGAGCATGACGGCAAGGCGCGGGTCGGACTGGAGGCGCTGGAGCCGCACCACCCGTTTGCCAACCTGTTGCCATGCGACAACATCTTCGCCATCGAGAGTGACAGCTACCGCACCAACCCGCTGGTGATCCAGGGGCCGGGAGCGGGTCGCGAAGTGACCGCCGCCGCCATCCAGTACGATCTGTGGCAAATCTGCGCCAGCCTCTAAGGCAGATAATGCAAAGGGAGCAGCTCAGCTCCCGCGCACAATAAAAAAGCCCGAGTCGATGACTCGGGCTTTTTGCTGAATGGCGCTTCGATTAGGAGAAGCAGGCCTGCAGCACATAGAAGATCGCGATAGCCAAAATGGCACCGGCAGGCAGGGTGATGATCCAGGAGACCACGATGTTGCGCAGCACACCCAGATTCAACGCCGCAATACCGCGCGCCAGACCCACACCCATGACCGCACCGACCAGGGTCTGGGTGGTGGAGATGGGCAGACCGGTGCCGGAGGCAATCACCACGGTCGCGGCAGTCGCCAGCTGGGCGGCGAAACCACGGCTCGGGGTCAGGTGAGTGATGCCGGTACCGACCGTTGCCATCACCTTCTCGCCCATGGTCGCCAGACCGATCACGATACCGATGCCGCCGAGCGGCAGGATCCACCAGGCAATGTGGGAGCTACCGCCGATTTCGCCGCCGGAAGCCACGATAGAGGCCACCGCAGAGAGCGGGCCAATGGCGTTCGCCACGTCGTTGGAGCCGTGGGCAAAGGCCATGGCACAGGCGGTGATCACCATCAGGATGCCGAACACCTTCTCCACGTTGGCGAAGTGCATCTTGCTGTCATCCTGCGGGTTGTACTTCTGACCGCGAATGTAGATCCAGCCGGCAAAGGCCACTGCGATGGAGATGGCAACGGAGAGCAGAATGCCCTCGCCATCGGTCAGGTGCAGACCAACGTGGGTCAGCCCCTTCTTGATGGTCACCAGACAGATCACCAGCGCAGTCAGGAACATGTAGAACGGCACATAGCGCTTGGCATTGTTCAGCGGATCATCGGTGTTGAAGATAAGCTTCTGCACGCTGATGAACATGAAGTAGGCGATGACACCGGAGATGGCCGGGGTGATGACCCAGGAGCCCACGATGCCGCCAAACTTGCTCCACTGCACCGCTTCCGGGCCAATGCTCACCACCGCAAAACCGACGATGGCGCCGATGATGGAGTGAGTGGTCGAGACCGGCCAGCCGAAGTAGGAGGCCAGGATCAACCAGGCGCCCGCCGCCAGCAGGGAGGCGATCATACCGAGCACCAGCAGATCCGGACTGTCGACAAACGCATTGCTGTCGATGATGCCGTTACGGATGGTGGCCGTCACTTCGCCACCGGCCAGATAGGCACCGGCAAACTCGAAGATCATGGCAATGATGATCGCCTGACGGATGGTCAGGGATTTGGTGCCGACCGATGTGCCCATGGCGTTGGCAACGTCATTCGCGCCAATGCCCCAGGCCATCAAAAAGCCGAACAAGGCCGCCACGAGCACCAGAGTGGTGCCGTAATTCGCGATAATGTCCATTAATAGTGTTTACCCAGTCAGTCGATTACGAACGAGCCAGCATCAGTTCCAGACGGGCGCCTACACGCTCGGCCTGATCTGCCAGGTCACCTACCCATTCGAGGATCTTGTAAAGGAACATCACATCAATCGGATTGTACTTCTGCTCAACCGCTTGCAGCTGTTGGCGCAGACCGATCTGCATGGTGTCTGTATCGTCCTCGATCAGATCCAGCTGGTGGATCATCTCGGCAACCATTTCCACTTCCCGTCCTTTGAAGCCGGTCTCGAGCAGCTCGTCGAGCTCCCCGATCGCTTTCTCGGCCTGAGCGGTCGCATCAATACAACGTTTGAGGTAAGCCATGAAATCCGCCCGCATTTCGGCGGGGAACTCCATGCGACGGCCAAGCATGCGGCCGGAGATATCCTTGGCACGGTTGGCAATCTTGTCTTGCTGGGTCAACAGCTCCAGCAGGTCGGTACGCGCAACCGGCAGAAACAGGCCGCGAGGCAGTTTCAGACGGATTTCACGCTTGAGGATGTCCGCCTCTTTCTCCAGCTGGGCAATCTGCTGCCGGATCTGCTCGGCATCTTCCCAACGGTCTTCGGCAACGGCATCAAAGAAAGGAACCAACTGCTGGGAGCACTGGTGAACCTTGACGATATGCTTCTGCAGCGGCTTGATGGGGGACTTGGCAAAAAGCCCCAAAATAGTATTTACTGGCATGGCCAAACCTGTGTCGGTGAAAAAACACTCGATACGATTTTATGAGGCGCGCAGAATAACCGAACTGCGCACTCAATTAAACCGCGAATTAATCTGGTTGTATCGCGGGCATTATATCCCCGCGACCCGAATCCTGCCCCCCAAAGTTGCCTGCCAGCCCGGAATGACTATGCAAACTGAGATCGAGATAAAGTTTTTTGTCGCCAGCGACATTCAAACCGAGTTATCCAACCTGCTGAATTCTCTCGAAATTAAGGAATCGTCCCGACAGCAGCTCGGCAACGTCTATTTCGATACGCCGACCCTTGCCCTGCGCCAGCTGGAGATGGGGCTGCGGATCCGCCGCTGCGATGCCTTCGCCGAACAGACCATCAAATGCCGCGGTCAGGTAGTGGGCGGCCTGCACGCCAGACCCGAGTACAACGCCCCCGTCAGCGGCGATCTGCCGACCCTCTCGGCCTTTCCCGATGCGATCTGGCCGACCCTGACCGAGCGCGACCACATTCAGCAGCAGCTGGTCGCCCAGTTTCGCACCGACTTCCTGCGTCGCCACTGGCTGATCGCCTTCGAGAACGCCGAGATTGAGCTGGCCTGGGATCAGGGAGAGATAGTCGGCAGTCAGGGCCGCACCACCATCAACGAACTGGAACTGGAGCTCAAATCCGGCGATACCACGGCGCTGTTTGCACTGGCCCAACGCCTCGCCAAGCTCGGCGGGTTGCGCCTCGGCGCCCAATCCAAAGCCCAGCGCGGCTATCGGCTGGCTGGCCTTGGCAAACCGCTGGCGCTGCAGACACTGGTCGCGAGTGAAGATCTTGAAAGCATGACGGGGATCAGCGAGGGGCTGCGCCACTGGCAGCATCACGAACAGCTCTGGCTGGAGCATCCGCAGGATGAAGACGTTCAACGGCAGGCACTCGCGGCCCTGTGCCAAGGAATCGATCTGGTTGCCCGCAGTGCGGCCACGCTGCCACAAGCCGCGCCCTGGCTGCCAGCATTGACCAGCCTGCACGCCCATCTGCAAGCCCGGTCGGACGAGCATGACGAGTGGCCTGCCGAACCAGCGACCCTCTTCCTCTATCCGGCGTATGTCGAGTTGCAGCTGGCCATCGCCGCCTGGCTGCATCACGCCGCCTGAGCGGGGCTATGTAGGAACCCAAGGTCGGAACTAAAGACCGGAAACAAAACGGGTGAGCCTTGGCTCACCCGTTTTGCATTACAGCAGGTTGAGCTGCTGCATGGCGCTGCGAATACGCGCGCGGGTTGCGTCCGACAGCGGCATCACCGGCAAGCGGCACTCCTCGCTACAGAAACCGAGCAGGGAGGCAGCATATTTGGCACCGGCCGGGCTCGGCTCGGCAAACATCGCCTGATGGAGCGGAATCAGCGTGTCTTGCAGTTCACGTGCGGCTTGCCACTTACCCGCCAGCGTGAGGTTCTGCACCTCGGCCACCAGCTTGGGCGCCACGTTGGCCGTCACCGAGATACAGCCCTGACCACCGCCGATGTTGTAGGCCACGGCCGTGGCATCTTCACCGGAGAGCCAGGCGAAGGGCTTTTTGATCAGCTGGCGCTCGGTCCACGGGCGGGCCAGATCGCCAGTAGCATCTTTCACCCCGGCAATGCGCGGCAGTTCGGCCAGACGGGCCAGGGTCGCGGGTTGCACGTCGACGATGGCGCGCGGCGGAATGTTGTAGACGATGATCGGCTTGGCGGTGGCGTCGTGGACGGCCTTGAAGTGGTGATAGAGCCCCTCCTGATTGGGGCGGTTGTAGTAACCGGCCACATGCAGGGTAGCGTCGGCACCGACCCGCTCGGCATGGAGGGTGTACTCGATGGCTTCGACCGGGTTGTTGGAACCGGCCCCCGCAATGACAGGAACGCGCCCCGCCACCTGCTTGACCACCAGCTCCACCACCCGGCAGTGCTCGTCATGGGTCAGGGTCGGGCTTTCTCCCGTGGTGCCTACCGGCACAATGCCGTGAGTGCCCTGCTCGATATGCCACTCCACCAGACGCAGCAGCGCCTCTTCATCCAGCTTTCCCTGTCGAAACGGGGTGATCAACGCAACGATTGAACCTTGAAACATGGGATCTCCTTCTCCTAAATGACGCGCATATGGCAATAAAAAACCCCGGTACGATGTGCGCAACCGGGGTTTGAAGCTTCTCAGGGATGAGAGGTTACGCGCGAACGTCGGCAGGCCCGAATGTCAGGCTTTTTTTGTGCTTTCGTTTCAACCCGTTGAACCGCATTTCGTCATCTCTGGTCAAAAAATGGTGTCTGGGCATATTTCGGGAACACGGCATAAATGTCAAGGCGAAAGGGGCTATGTATAATGGCCGCCCAAAATTGCGTGGAGAGACCCGATGAGCAGCCCTATCAGTGCCGTCAGCCAGATGCTGGAACGAAACCAAGCCCTCTTTGTCGGCAAGCGGCTACTTGTCTGTGGCGCGCTGGAGGATGACTACCCCCGCCAGCTGGCGACCCTGGCCCAAACCCTGACCGTCTTTACCACCGATTACTGCTACTACCGCAGCCAGCAGGCCGCCCTCGGCGAGGCCATCCTGTTCGACCACCAGCTCGCTGGCGTCCCCCGCTTCGATGCCCTGCTGCTGCTGATGCCCAAGGCCAAGGCCGAGGCGCAATATCTGCTGGCCATGATGACTCCCTTGCTGGAGGCAGGTGCCGACCTGTTCCTGGCCGGTGACAACCGCGGCGGCATCAATGGCGCCGACAAGCTGCTGGCCCCTTATGGCGAGAAGCCGATCAAGCGCGACTCGGCGCGCCGCTGCTCCCTCTATCATGGCGAGCTCTGCAAGCCGGTCGCCCCGTTCGAGCTGGATAGCTGGTTTGGCCGCTACCAGTGCAAGGCCGGTGATACCGAACTGACCGTGCTGGCACTGCCCGGCGTCTTCAGCGCCGCCGAGCTGGATCTCGGCACCCAGATGCTGCTGGCCGCAGTGCCGCCGATGAAGGGCGAGCTGCTCGATTTTGGCTGCGGCGCCGGGGTGATTGGATCTGTGCTGGCCAAGCGCAATCCGGATCTCAAGGTCAACATGGTGGATATCAGTGCGCTGGCGCTGGAGTCGAGCCGCCGCACCCTGGCGATCAATGGGTTAGAGGGCAAGGTTTACCCTTCCGATGTCTATTCCGATGTCTCCACCCGTTTCCAGCACATCGTCTCCAACCCGCCATTCCATGCGGGTCTCAAAACCTTCTATGCGGCGACCGAGCAGTTCCTGGCCAGGGCGCCGGAATTTTTGCTGCCAACTGGCTCGCTGACCATTGTTGCCAACGCCTTCTTGCGCTACCAGCCTATACTGGAGACACACTTCAAACGGGCTGAAGTGATCAGCAGTGATGCCAAATTCAAGGTCTATCTGAGCAAAGTGTAAATAAGTGTAAGCCGCACAATAAAACAGCTAGAGAGCGCCATACGGGATCTGATAAGGTACTAAGAGCACTATAAAAACCACCCCTTAAGGGGTGTTTTTATACCGGATGTTGAAAACCTTTTCATGTGGTTCATTCAGGGAGAGAAATACGATGGCAGGCATTTTGACCATGATCCTGGCTGGTGGCGAAGGTACTCGCCTGCAGCCTCTGACCACCACCCGCAGCAAGCCTTCCGTCCCCTTCGGTGGCAGCTACCGGCTGATCGACTTTGTCCTCAACAACTTCGTCAACGCAGACTTTCTGCGCATCTATGTACTGACCCAATTCAAATCCCAATCCCTCTATCTGCACATGAAGAAGGGCTGGAATATCGTCGGCATCACCGACCGCTTCATCGACCCCATCCCGGCCCAGATGCGGATGGGCAAACGCTGGTATGACGGCACCGCCGACGCCATCTACCAGAACCTCGGCTTTATCGAGCGGGCCGAACCGGATCACGTCTGCATCTTCGGCTCCGACCATATCTACAAGATGGATGTGAGCCAGATGGTCACCTTCCATAAGCAGAAGAACGCCGCCATGACGGTCGCCGCCCTGCGCATGCCCATCGAAGAGGCCAGTGCATTCGGGGTGATCGAGGTGGATACCGAAGGACGGATGATCGGTTTTCAGGAAAAGCCGAAACAGCCCAAGCACATCCCCGGCGATCCGACCCAGGCGCTTGTCTCCATGGGCAACTACATCTTCGAGACCGACGCCCTCTGCCGCGAGCTGAAGCGGGATGCCGCCGAGGAGAACTCCAGCCACGACTTTGGCAAGGATGTGATCCCGAGCCTCTACCCGCGCGCGCCCGTCTACGTCTACGACTACAGCACCAACGTCATCCCCGGTGAAAGACCAAGCGTCTACTGGCGGGATGTGGGGACTCTGGACTCCTACTGGCAGGCGCACATGGATTTGGTAGCCGACAATCCCCCCTTCTCCCTCTATAACCGCAAGTGGCCGCTACACACCCACTATCCGGCGCTGCCGCCTGCCACCTTCATCGACAGCGACGAGTGCAAGGTGAAGATCGCCAACTCCCTGATCTCCGCCGGTTGCTTCATTCAGGGCAGCCAGATCCAGCGCTCCATCCTCGGTTTCCGCTGCAATATCGGCCCCTGCAGCCACATCAGCGAATCCGTGCTGCTGGGGGATGTGAAGATTGGTGAAGGGTGCTCCATCCGGCGCGCGATCATAGATAAAAACGTTGAAATTGCGCCCGGCACCGTTATCGGTGAAAATCTCGACCACGATAGAGAGCGATTTACCGTATCCGAAGGCGGTATCGTGGTGGTACCTAAGGGAGCAAGAGTTGGCTATTAACCCACTGAAAATCCTGTTTGTTGCCTCGGAAGTTGAGGGGCTGGTCAAGACCGGGGGCCTGGCAGACGTTGCCAGAGCCCTGCCGATGTACCTGGCCCAGAAGGGGCATGATGTCAGGATCATGCTGCCCTTCTACAAGACGATAAAGCGACGGGATGAGGCCAAACTGGTCGCGTCCCGCTGGCTGCCCACCCATCCGGGGCTGCCGGATATCGGTTATCGCATTTACCAGATGGAGCTGGATGGCGTCTGCGTCTATCTGCTCGACTGCCTGCAATATTTCGATCGTCCCCAGCTCTACGCCGAGAACAATCAGGCCTATCCGGATAACGGCGAGCGCTTTGCCTTCTTCTCGGCGGCAGCCCTCCATGCCTGCGAGCAGCTCGGCTTCGCCCCGGACATCGTCCACTGCAACGACTGGCACACCGGCCTGCTGCCGCTGCTGCTGAAAACCCGCCATGCTCAGAACCCGTTCTTCCAGCAGACCCGCAGCGTGATCAGTATTCACAACGCGGCGTTTCAGGGGGTGTTCGGCCGCGAGCAGTTCTGGGCCATGCCCGAGATCGCCGATTACGAGCGCCGCATCAACTACGACTACGGCCACGTCAACCTGCTCAAATGCGGGGTGCTCTACGCCGACAAGATCAATGCGGTCAGCCCCAACTATGCCCAGGAGCTGCTGACTCACCTCGGCGCCCACGGCATGGCCAGCATCTTCCAGCAGCGGGCGGCCGATCTCTGCGGCATCCTCAACGGCTGCGACTACAAGGACTGGGATCCGGAGTTCGACGAGTTCCTGCCTGCGACCTACAGCATCGACAACATGGCTGGCAAACAGATCTGCAAGCAGAGTCTGCAGCAGGAAGCGGGACTGGCCGTGGCAGATCTCCCGATCTACGGCATGGTTTGCCGCCTGACCGAGCAGAAGGGTGTCCCTCTGCTGCTCCCTGCGCTGGAGAAATTCCTCCACCATCAGGTGCAAGTGGTGATCGTCGGCTCTGGCGATCCTGCGCTCGCCACGCAACTGCAAACCATGGCCCGGGATTATCCGGACAAGCTCGCCTTCATCAACACCTATGACGATCGGCTGGCTCATCTGGTCGAAGCCGGTGCCGACTTCTTCCTGATGCCCTCACTGTTCGAGCCTTGCGGCCTCAACCAGATGTACAGCCTCGCCTACGGCACCCTGCCGCTGGTGCGCGCCGTGGGGGGTCTGAAAGATACCGTGGTGGATTGGGATGCCGATCCCGAGCGGGCCACCGGTTTCTGCTTCAACGATCCAACGGCCGCCATCCTGCTCGATACCATGCGCCGCAGCTTGCTCTATTTCCTGCAGGACAAGGCGCGTTTTGCCAAGGTGCAGCACAATGCCATGAAGACCCGCTTCAACTGGCCTGACTCTGTCACCCAGTATGAGCTGATGTATCAGAGCGCATTGGGCCGTTACTGAGCACCAAACGTCGGCTAATTGCTGAAGTTTTGTACCCTTGGCGCCACTTTGGGCGTCAACAGCGAAAAAAGTCCCCTTTGGCTGTTGACGCTCCCCCAAAACTCTATAGAATCCCCCTCCGCAGTGATGCGAAGGTGGCGGAATTGGTAGACGCGCTAGCTTCAGGTGTTAGTGTCCCACGGATGTGAGGGTTCGAGTCCCTCT